>JACZJL010000065.1 GCA_014860585.1 Bacteroidales bacterium
GGTTTAATTGTTTGTGTATTGATTTAATTTTGCAATCAGCTCCTGCCTCGAAGGCACGCTTCTGAATACAATGTTATTGTTGATTAAAACTGTCGGCACGGCGTGAATACCCAGTTTCAGCGATTTGATGTAACCCACCGGTCCGCTGGCCAGGGTCTTTTTAAATGTAATCCGCCCGTCATAGCCAGGCATCACCTCTTCGAGCATCCGCTGAAAAACCTTGCAGTTAGGGCAGGAAAGGGTGTAAAACATCTCTACAACAGCACTTTTATTTTCACTCATATCATTTCCCGGTTCAGTTTATTTACCGATAGCTGACAAACAATCGTCATGCGTTTTTGTTTGCCGGAGGCGGAGTTGCAATCTTTCACTCTAATCACATTACCCGGCGTTCATTCCGGTTCCGAAAATTTGGGTGATGGAAATAGCGATCATTGATTTTTCACAAATTTTTTACATACTCCTCAACGATCAGCCTTGCTTTTTCAACATCAGGGCTTGAAACCATGACCTTTATTGAGCCCACACCTCCCGGTGCCGTCCACCACGGGTTGAGTGTGCCAATAATATCATCCTTCAGATAGGCTTCAATTTCTTCATCTTCAAGCAAGCTTTTCACCATACCCACCTGCCAGGTTGTTCCTGAAAAGATCTCAACAAGTGTTATTTCTTCTTTTGGATTCATAATTTTAAATTGATTTTTTGAGCTCATCTTTTCGAAATCCTGACCAAATGTACTGATTTTAGAAAAACCGATTTACAGGTTTGTGGATTGATAATCTTATACTTTCTTACCTCCAAAATGGTAAAGCCAATTTCTTTCCATCAGCCGGATGTGTATGCAAACAAGAAAAAAACCCTGCCATCTGAATGACAGGGTTTTAAACCTAAAAACCAAACGTTTATGAAAAATCTACTTTACGATAAGTTTTGTAATCTTACTGAACTGGTCAGCATAGATCTTTACAACATATATTCCTGCCTCCAGGCTGCTTATGTTCAGGGTTGTATGAGCATTCTCAATACTAGTTTCTATCACAGCATTTCCTTTAACGTCGATGATAGTAACCATGGAATTGCTGAATTCTCCGGAATTGATACTGATCACAACCTGATCGGTAGCCGGGTTGGGATATATCTCGACTTCGCCGGCGGCTGTATTACCGATACCGGTAAAGCCAAGGGTCGTTGATTTCACACCTGAGAGGCTTTCGGAGTAGTAGGTTCCCGATGCATTCTCAAGGTTATAATCCCACTCCACGTCCATCAGATATGCTTCACCGGTTTGCGTCCGGATCATTCTGAAAGTGATCGCTTCGCCTTCGGTGAATCCGTCTTTCTCAATGGTAGAGGCATCATCGCCAACGAGAATCATTGCCTTGTTTTCGGTTGTGTTGCCAATTTCCATAAATCCGCATAGCCGGTTATTCTGATCGAATGCCCCAACTGCATCACCATGCTTTAGTTCGATGATGGCATCAGCCGGGAAAGCCACAACTTGTGAAGCCGGCGTAATGACAAGCGAACCCCAGGGTGTTTCCAAAGAGTTTACCTGGTTGCAGGAGGTGGTTTCCGCTTTTGCTTCGCAAGTTGGGAAGTTGAGGGTTACAGGATTGGAAATCTTCATTTTATAGGCCTTACCGGGCACAAGGGTTTCGAGAGAATAAACATTCATCTCCGGCCAGAACACCTGCGATCCGATGAGGTCCTGAACGATAATGATATCCCCGATCACATCGCCGAAAAGTGTCATGGCATCCACATCACATTCGCTGGCAACAGGCAGATAATACCAGCCTGCATTTTCCAGTACCAGCTCACCTGATACGAAATCAGCGCCGCAAATCTCCATATTCACTTCTTCGGTAACCTTGAGGGCATAACCCGTGTTACTGTTCCAGTTGATCATGGTGTTGAGGTTTTCTTCGGGCCAGTAAACCTGTGAAAGGTTTCTGATGATGGTAAGATTGTTCACCATCGGAGCAAACATGTCCTCAACATTTGGATTGTTGGGGATAATGAAACTTGAAATGCTGTTCCATCCCTGTGAAAACGTGTAATACTGGCAGAACATCACCTCCAGTGAAGTGACTGCAGAAAGTCCGAAGTCGGCAAACTGACCCTGGTTGGGTTTGGTGTCGTCGTAGGTTGCTCCGGCAGGGTATTCCTCCCATGCACTGCAATCATGCATTCTCCAGCGGAAGGTTTCGCCATAGGCAAAACCGTCTTTTTCAGATGTTGTGGGATCATCGCCGTAGGCAGTAACCGCCGTACCACCGGCGCCAAATGGGCCACCCCACTCACCGGCGCCGCCGCACACCTCTTCACCATTGTCATCCAGGTAAAATACACCGATCCAATCTCCGTTTTCGAGCGGTTCGCCAAAAATGTTCACATCGGCAGTTGCCGGGATGCTGATCGTGTGCACTTGTGCAGTCTGAACATAAGTCCATGGATTATCACAAGGCATGTTGGGATCGTGAACGATCGGAATGGAGAAACTAACCTCGGAAACGCCGGTAGTATAAACAGTTTGAACACCATAAGTATAACCTTCTGTTGGCTGGGGCCAGTTGGTGTCAAGGTAAGAATTACCCATCACCGGTTCAGCATTGATTTTCTCCCAGTTTTGCCAGTTGTTGATATCGGCATAAGGGCCTGCAAAGATGTTGTAACCTTCGTTGTACCTGCCTGCTTCGGGAGTTGCAGTAACAATTTCCACATCAATCTGGAAAGTAATATCAAAATCGGTAATGAGTTCTGAAAGCAGATATGCCGGAGCGCCGGGATACATGATATAAGCAAAGTTGAAACCACCGGTTCCGGTAGTATAGGCATCTGCTGCAAGAAAATCTGTCAATTCAGTGTTTGTGCCATCCCAATAGGCCATGGCCAGGAATTGTCCCCCTTCGAAGGTGAGGTTAGGAACATCAACATGTGTCCATCCATTATGAACCGTTTCGAAGCTCTCGCTTGAATAGAACACGTTTCCATCCAGGTCAACAAGGTCGAGCCTTACGGTTCCTGATGTTTCACCATATTGTCTCCAGTAGAGGGAAACTTTGGTGATGGTACCAGGATCCATTTCGTAAATATTACCCAGCCATACCTCTTCACCTACTTCGGCTGTATAGCCATTGCTGATCAGGTAATCCCATGTGAGCAACTGCTTCGCACCATCCAAAGGAGAATTCCATGTTACCTGTACCGTTCCGGGGTTGGTTTGAACAGCTTGTGTATAGAAAGGAATTGCCATCATTTCTGTAAGGATTAGTGTGCCCAGGTCAAGATCATAAGCAGGTACATCAATTACGGCAGTATAAGTATCAAATCCCGGATAGTTGATGGTTAAACTATAGGTTTTGTCACCAAATACTCCGGGAATTTCAAATGTGCCTTCAGCATCAACTGTTATGGAATAGTTTTCATACCCTTCAAGCGTTACTTCAGCGCCTTGGAGGTAATGCATCGGATCATCGTTGCCAATAACGATCGCATTAACGGTAACTAACGGTAGCAGTGTCATTTCAAAATCAAGGACATTGTTAAAATCTTGCATCAGAATGATGTTCTGTGGATTGTCGTAATAGCCGTACTTAGAAGCTTTTATTACATTTTCCCAGGCAAGCAGGTCGTTGAGTTCGTATGAACCATCAGCCAGGGTCATGGTGGAATTTTCGAATCCCACAGCTTCCACTTTTACATCCTCCATCGGAGCGCCTATTGCATCAGTAACCACACCATTAAGCGAAGTAGTTTCTACATCTGCAATGTAGAATGCAGTATTGGGCATATGATTTGTCCAGTTTGGCCAGGCTTCTTTCAAATCCAGCGGATTAAGGGGCGGATCCCAGCTTGTTGAATAAGCAGATATGCTGTCGTCATCCATTTCGGTTACCAGCCATTGTACGCCCGGGTACCAGTCTTCGAAAGGTTTAAAAAACATAACACAAAGATTACCACCCTGATAATCGTAAGGAGCAGTAAAAGGAATGTAGAGTTGCTGATTCAATCCCACTTGCAAATCAACACGGGTATCAGCCACTTTTTCAAGTAATGTACCATTGATGTATCCAGCAGCCAGGTTTACTTTATTAGTTTCACCGATATAAATCTGTACAGGCACATCAAGTGTTGCAGAAGTATTGGTGTTATTAAACTGGTAGGCGATGCCGGTGATGTAGCCGGTTACTTTATCCGGGTTCACAAGGTCGGCAGGATAAATCACCTCAGAAAGGGCATAGGCCATTCCCAGAGGATTGGGAATTTCCCAGGATTCTGCATCGCCATCGCCAATCTGAACAGTATTTGTTCCATTTACCTGAACATATACCGGACGGATGATGGATTGATCATTTTCGGGTTTTTGATCGCCGTCAAGATCAACAACGGCATAGATTTCAGCAGGGCCTATTTGCGGGAAAGTAACTGAGAGTGTGTGGGTTTTTTCCTGGAGGTGGTTGCATGCAATGCCGGGTACGGAAGCCATCTCGATGTCGCCACCATCGGCCACCATCATAATTTTTACGTTGTAATCACCGGCAGTCATGGCATTGTGGCCGTTGTTTTTAACGGTGACCTCATAAATAATGGGTTCATCCTTTGAAGGTGTTGGATTCGGATTGAATTCACTCATTTTCATATCATTATCAAAATAAAAGAATTCGATGCCAATACCAATCACATGGTCAACCAAAACCTGACCAGACCATGATGTTGGTACATCGGCTACATTAACGAAGCCGATATAATTTTCACCCGCAGCCGCCGAAACATCTATCTGGTAAGGCTTGTATTGAGGGCTTCCGGCCAGGTTGATGTACTGCAATGACTGCCATTCACCGTTTGCGGCATTTTTCCATATCACTTCAAGATTACCTTGCCACCAAAGGGAAGTAGCCGCATAGAAGGTAAGTATATCTCCTTCGTGTATCACAAGTTTGGGAGTAACAAGTGTGTCTTTTGAGAATGTTTCAACCATACTGGAAGCAGCTCCCGGGCTATTATTGTAACCATCTGTTGATCCTGCCCAAAACGGGCCGTGTGTCCAGTCTTCGGGCGGGAAATATCCATCATCGAACATCTCAACAAACCAGCCGTTTACATAAACATGATTTTCGATGGTAAGATAGTTGTTTTCGGGTGTGTCGCCTGAATCTTCCGGCACAGCAGCTTTGATAACCACCGCTCCGGGGGCAGCAAACTGATGAACATAAACAACGGTAGCATATTCGGTGGGTTGAACTGTACCGGTATTTACCACACCAACAACCATATCATTTACATAGAAAGTTACGTTTTTGGATTGAGCTATCGAGCCAATATTTCTTACAGTAGTGGTGAAAGTGATATCACGATCGGTGAAAAGGAGTGTGGGATGAATTGTAAATTCGGTAACTTCAAAATCATCTTCGGGTTGTTCGTAGCATGAAACAAGGGCTGTCCAGCCTTGAACCTCGTCCCATGCCGGGCAAAGGTAGCGGATGGTCATGGCGCCGGTTTCTCCAAGCGCTTTCAGGATTTCAGGTTTGAGGCCAAAATCGCGCCAGTCGTTTTGCGTCCATTCACCGATCAACGGGGAGTTCATATCCGGACCATCAAACACCCGGAAAGGTTTTACTTCGTCTGTGGGGTGCGAAATATCCCAGACACCGAAAAAGTCCATTTTTATTTTCTTTCCGGCTTCAGCAGGATAAAAGGTGATCACCCCATTATCGCCACTATTTATATTGCCGTTAACACCGCCCATGTCGGTAAAAGTACCCGAACAGGTTGTAACATCTACGGTATCATAATTCACCATAGGATAAATCACACCATAGTTCACAATTTCAACTTCCGTTTCATTATTGGCCGGTTGCTCATCCCCAGCCAGCATTGTTTTGGCAGCGATGGTGTGTTCTCCTGTTTCGGAAAGGTCAGCGGTTGTTATAAATGTATATTCGGCTGATTCTTCAGATGCGATTACAAGAGAACCTACATTCTCAGTGACCCATGTGCCACCGTTTGCGGAATAAGCCACATCAAAACCGGTTTGTGAGTTTATACCCTGGTTTTTGATTTTTATGGTCACTGTTTCAGCCGATGTAAGAGTTCCACTCATAGGGCTCAGGATATTAACCATAGAGAGATCATTATCATAAGCTTCACCATAAAGCGCAAACCGGTTATCCAATGCATATCCAAACCAGTGAACCTGTGTGCTTGGTTTCCAGTCGGGGCCACCACCCCAAAATCCGCCACCCGGATTACGCCAGTGCCAGGGTTCCCAGTTGGTGTTGGTTTTGTCTTCCCAACCCCACTGGCCCACAACGTCGTAGCTGTCGTGTACCTGAAAGCTGATCCAGTAATGGCCTTGGGTAAATGCAATGGATGAAGGAAATGTAAAGTTGAAATAACTCTGCAATTCACCCCCCTGATTGGTCCATTCTTCAGCATAAAAGTTGGTTTGTTCACTGAAACCGTGAATAAGCGTGCCGGGCTGGCCACCGTCATCTTCATAGATAGCTACATTGATTTTTTCAGGATTTCCCTGGCTGCCAGGCCACCATGTACCCCAAACGCCAAATGAACCTACAACCCAGGTTTCCCCTTCGGGAACCACAAAGTCGTCGGCGGCTTCACTGCTGAGATCGGCACTTGCAGGATCCGTGAAGAACTGCGACACGATGTACCCGCCGTATTCTTCATCTTCGGACTGATCGTAGATAATATCACCAATCCGGATATTTAAGGTGTGGTGGTCAGCCCTTTGCTGCTCGCCGTAAAACGCGCGCTGACCCATCGTATTAAGCGCAAAACCTACACTTAATAACAGTGCAATTGTAAATTTAAAATTTCTCATAGTTAATCTCTGTTTTTATTAGTATTGAGTGACTTAAGAATTTTCTTGTACGCTTCGGACTTGGTACGTGCTTCTTCAATCAGTTTTTGAAGGCTCTCCCCGGCATAATCCCGCTCCTTATCCGCTTTTTTATTTTTTGATTTACGATCCGACATTTGATTTTTCAATTGGGCTGCAAAGAAAAGCCTGCCTGACAGGAATCTCCAAATTTTTTGCGTTACAAAACATTTACTTTTACAAATATGCCCATTACAAAAGATAATCAAAGGGCTTACATTCAATGCACAGAAAAGTGAAACTTAATGATGTTCTGTTGGTTATAAATTAATTTTAGAAAGTTCTACCTGATGGAATTTTTTCTCAGAACATGAGAAAATGGATGGTGGGAGTAAAAAATTGGGTTGGGATTACCCGGTCAAATATTGAAAATAAGACAGGAAGGAATTTCACCAAATGGAATTAAAAGCAAAAGCTTGCATAAATCAAATACTTTCGAGGAAGGCGATAAGGTTTTCTTCTGAATCCAGCCCAAGCTTTTTACGCAGCCGTGAACGGGCTACTATAATGCTGTTTAAGCTCTGGTAAGTGATGGCCGAGATTTCCTTGGTTGACATGTTGAGCCGCAGGAATGCGCAAAGTTTTTTTTCGTTGGAAGTGAGGTTGGGGAATTTTGCATTGAGTTTTTCATAAAAATCGTTGTAAACCTGCTGGAACCTAACCTCGAAATCCCGCCAGACGTTATCTTCTGCAGAACATTGCAAGTCATGGATGATCTCCTCGATGATTCTCTGGTTTTCTTTTTTAAAGGCCAATTTCGATTTTATGAGGCGCTCCGAAATCTGCGCAATCAACTCGTTTTTCCTGATCATGTACATTACGTTAGTGGCCAGTTCCTTATTCTTGAATTCAAGCTCTTCTTCCAGCTTGGCTTTTTCCAGTCCCAGGCTTTTACTCAGAAGGGAGTTTTTTTCAGCCTCCAGGCGATGGCGCTTGCTTTTGCTTCGCTGCAGAAAAAACAGCAACGCCAGTATGATCAGCCCCATAAGTGTCAATACAATGGTCAGGCTGTAAATCAGTTCGCGCCTGCGCTGTCCGGCCTCCTTTTCTTTTTGCAGGATGCGCGCAGTGGCGATGCGTTTATCGAATTTATCCTTCATTTCAAGCTGGGTAACCATCCGTACTTTTTCAAGGTCGAGGACGCTGTCGCTGAAATGTTTAAACTTAACATGGGTGTGGTAGGCGTTTTTATAATCCCCGGTTGAATCGTAGGCACTGGCAAGCATATCCAGGGCAATTACAATGGATGATCCGAATCCATATTGTAACGCCAGGTCATGTGCCTTCATAAAATGCGCTTTTGCCTGGTCAAAATCACCAACCACCATATAATTATTGCCCATGTTGTTATAGGCCTGAACGAGGATCCGGTAGTTTTCCGATTTGCTGCTCACTTCTATGGCTTTTTGACTCAATTCAAAAGCTTTCTCGGTTTCGCCTTTTTCCCTGGCAACAATAGAAAGGTTAGTGAGCAACACTGCATAGTTTTTCGAATTGCCCTCATCAAGGTACTGCAAAGCCTTGGTGAAATAAAATCCGGCCTTTTCGAAATCCCTGAGTTTTGCATGTATTGCTCCGATATTGATATTGAATCGCAGGTATTCATTGTTGATATCGCTTATCAGGCTGCGATCTGTTTCATTTAGGATCTCCAGCGCTCGTTCGAAATATGCACTGGCATCGGAATATTTTTCCGTTTTATAAAAAATCAATCCGATGTTGTTGATAGTGTTGAGGTAATCGTTTGGGCTAATCGTCGTATTTAAGTTTCCTTCCTCATCTTCCATCAGTTTTTTTGTTTCAAATTGCAATTCGAGTGCTTCGGGAAACTTCCCTATGTTTTGAAGGATCAACGATTTGGCATTATTGACTTTGATTTTAAGATGCAAAACCGTTTTCCCCTTCAGTATGTTGTCGGCCTCTTCAAGAAGGAAAAATGCCGAGTCGGGCGCTGTGTCAAGTATCAGCGTAGCAAAACCAATAATGGCATCAACCTTCAATGAATCATTCCCGGTGGTTTTGATGATCTGAATCAGCGAGTCTGATTCAGACGGACGGGCAACGCTCCGGCAAGGATAAAATAGCGATAAAAAAGTAAAGACCAGTAATAAAAAATGTGTTTTCAAATGATATTTCAACTTGTGAAGTTTCTAAACGATCAGTCAACAATGCAAAGTTAATTGATTTATTTATTGTTCTCAGGCAAAGGTCGCCAAAAAGCCGGATGTTAAAATTTTTATCGGAAGATGATTAACTTCAGGGAATTAGATAAGGACCAAAATTTTGAATAACTGTTCCCAGACGCTAGTTGAGTGCGCTGGCCGTGCAGGTTTTTATGGTTTAAGTATGTAGAATTGGTAAGGCGCCAATGTAATTTGCCCGTTCAGCGAAATAGTGTTGGTAGTCATAACCTCAGTCCACGATGTGTTTGCCAAAGCAGAGGGAATCGGGTAGCTGATGGGATAATTCCTCAGGTTGGCTATGATAACGATCTCTTCGTTGTTGAAAGATTTCCTGAAACAGGCAACATCGTTATGTTGATAAACAGTATTCTGCCCTCGTTTTGCTGTAGGTGATGCGGAATAAAACTGAAGCATTTTTTTGTATGCGGCCAACATCTGTGGGTTACTATTCCAGTTTATGGTCGAATTGTAGAAAAAAGGAACATTATTGGCCGTCCCCACTTCCTGACTTCCATAAATGAGCGGCACCCCACCGGTAAATATCGTAACAACAGAAGCTGCCAACGCTCCGTTTACCCCGTTGAATAAGCTGATTGGCGTGGCATCCCATGCCGACTCATCATGATTGGTCGTAAAGCGAATCCATTGTTTGCCTGATGGTATGCTGGCATATTCACTACTGTGGGCTGTAAAAATTTTACCTGCAGCCTGACCATTAAAAACATCTTTGACCGCTCCGTAAAATGGCCAGCTAAAATTCAAATCAAAACCGGCAGTAAAATGATCGTTTCTTGATCCTTCTGCAAAAAATATAAACTTACGGTCAGGTATTGCATTGAGCGTTTGCCATGCAGCTTGCCAGAAATCAAACGGAACTCCATCGGCATAGTCGCATCTGAAACCGTCGATGTTTGCCACATACAACCAATACTTCATGGCATCTACCATGGTATCGCGCATCACCTGGTTATTGTAGTTCAAATCGGCAACATCCAGCCAGTTTGTACCAGGCGGATGGATGATGTTCCCGCTGGCATCCTGGGTGTACCAGCTCTTGTTCTGTATCCATTCATTGTCCCAGGCAGTGTGATTGGCTACCCAATCCATAATGACTGCAATTCCCCTCGAATGCGCCTCATCGGTGAGATTTCTCAGGTCGTTAAGCGTTCCATATTCTGAACTTACAGCCTTGTAATCTTTGACGGAGTAAGGCGAGTTCACCGAATTAACCTGGCCGATCGGATGAATTGGCATTAACCAGATAACATTTACCCCCAGATCTTCTATATGGTCTATCTTATTGATAATGCCCTGGATATCGCCGGTAGAGCTGAAAGCCCGCAGGTTGATCTCGTACATGATGATGTCTTCGGTATCGGGAACATCTTCGAAAGGAACACCATATTGCTCATATTCGGTGGTCTCGTTATTGTCGTCAGGTGGAACTTTTTCATCATCCTTCTTACAAGCCAATAACCCGGCAAGGATGAATGAGAAAATCAACGATTTAAAAAATATGTTCATTCAGTGAAGTTTTTGAGTGCATTGCAAAGATAAGTTTTGTTTGATGGGTTTTTGCTTTAGTGGTTTAAGATCGTTTAATTTCTTTGCTGGCGGATTCGCCTTACCGAATATGCAGGCGCTATGGTTGGCTGCTGCGTTGAAGTCTTATTTTTGCTAAAGGCTGTCAATGTTTTCTTATCATTTTTACCGAAAACCATCCGAGCAACAATATGATGATGGTCATGATTGCCCACAGCCAGGTTTTGTTTTTGAAAAGCGGGTCTGCCAAAGGGATTTCCTCTTTTTCTGTTTTCAGTTCGTCACCCAATTCCAATGTTGTCAGATTCATCGGAATGTCGTCAGAAAAACGGTCTATGTCGTAATAGGGTTTTGCTGCTGTTTTATTTCCGTAGGTCATAAAGTAAGTAGCTTTTTCGGTAAATCGAACCAGCAACTCGTGTACATATCCTTTTACATGTATTGTGTCAATGGTCAAAGGTTGATTGTTTTGATTGTGAATGATGATTTTTAGTTTTTGAAGAGTGGTACTGTTAAACTTAAATTCAACTTTTTCCATCGAATTCAATGTCTCAGTTGTCAATGTGCGATAATAGTACTTCCAGCCTTGTTCTGTTTTGATGCTGTCAGCTAGATACTTTATTGTCACTGGCCGGTAATAGTCGAACGAATCTTTAACATCAATTTTCAAATGGCTTACGGGAACAGGCAACTGTAATTCAAGATCGATTTCGGTTTGCCTGAGCTCCCTATTCTCCTTTAAATCAAATTTTTTGATCGTGCAATTTCTAAATCTTCCGTCTGTAATTTCTTGTTGTACAATACTTGCGAAGGTCAGCTCAGGTTTTTCCTGGCTGTCAATAAGCAGTCGGAAATACCGGTAGTTTGAACCTGGAAAAGTCAACCTGGTAAACTGAAAGTCAGTTATCTCGTTTTTTATAGACAGGATCCGGTAATTCTCAGCAACTGTAAACCAGTCATTCTGATTTTGACTGCCTTCAAGTTTGATTTGCCAATCAAAATTTTTCTGACCAAATTCCAGGTTGATCTGGTTGATTGGTTCTGTCGCCGGAATTTCAAAAGTGAAAGAATAGCCCTTTTCGTTATGAGAGGTGTTGAGTGTGTTAAATTCAACCTCCCTGCTGGATGTTTTTTCAGATGCTACTCGAAGTAAATATGGAGCTTCAACTGTGTCATGATTTGCCGTTATTCCGAAGATCCTGATGTCGGTTAAGTCCTGTGTAATTTTCCCAAAAACTTCGTCGGGCAGAATAATTTTATGCCATTGCCCTGAAATTCCCTTTAACTCTCGTTTGTAGTCGTACTCTTTTATTTGCCCATAAGAAAATGAGTAGGCTAAAAAGAGTAAACAAGCTAATAGTTTAACCCTCAATTTCATTTGATATGATATGTTTGTACTTATTGTATAAAAATGAAATGATTAACAGCAACACACCCAACGACACAAACACGATTGTTTTTGAAATGGTATCAAGATGTGAAATATCATAGAAAAACAGCTTTAAAAGGGTAACACCAAACAATGCAATCGCTCCGATTCGCAATGGTTTGTTTTTTTTCCATAATCCTAAAGCAATCAGGAAAAGTGAATAGATTCCCCATAGGATGCTTAATCCAAGCTTATAAGATTGTGTTGATTCGGCTATGTCCATCCAGTGAATTAATTCGCTGCTTGCAATCCACAAGAGAGAAGTATGTAGCAGAAAGTCAAAAGCCATTTTGAAGTCCCTTTGCATAAAATCCCGGCGGATGTTTTTATAACAAGTAAAAAGTGTCAAAGCAACAAAACCTAATGAAACGTATCTTATCCCAATGTTGAAAAAACCTCTTTGATAATATTGCAATAAAGTCCTATCCAAATAGCTTTCCCTTAGTTCACTGAGGGCATAAAGCCCTTGAATTAAAAATACAAAAAGTGTCAACGCAATTAAACCAAGGTTAATCAAGCCCAATTGTTGATTTTTAAATTTTCTGAGATTCACAATGGAGAGGATGGAAACGAAAAGCAGGGAATAATTGATGATCCAAATGGTTTTAAATTCATTCAAATCATAATTCCAATAATAGTAAGTATTTTGCGGGTCTTCCGAATTAATGACAAGTGCAGAATCTGTATAAAGTTGATTCCAGTAAGTAGCGATCTCCATGCGGAATGCATAGTAAAGCGTGACAAGCAGAAGTGCCGGAACAGCAAAAGAAATAATTTTTGAAATTCTTATTTGGGATATGAATGCAGAAGTATATTTTTGGTTACGGTTCAGAACGTTGATAAAGCCAAAAGCAGCCAAAAACAATATTGAGGTAAGTAAATTTACATTAAACAATGGAGCTATTCTTGTCTCAGGATTTTCAGGATAATAAGTGTTATAGACCGAAATCCAGTCGTGAGTAATACTGAAAAATGCCAGTAACATTAACAGATAAGACAGTTTTTCATAAAAAGGAACATTTTTGGTTCTGCCAACCCAAAACAGCAATGCAGCTTCACCAGCCCAAAGCAAGGTAACCCAATTGCCGTCCAGTTGAACAGGAATGGCTATAGTAATAAAGACCAATACAAGTCCTGAAACCAAATAAAACAGATTTTTGTCAGCGAGTTTTTGGTGGTAAATTACTGCACCTGCGATAAAGTGAGCGACAGCATTGCAAAGAGTGAATATTCCTAATAGCTGTTCGCCAGTCTCGTGGTTGTTAAGCAAAGCGTATCCAATTCCATAAAAAATAAACGAATTAGCAAGCAGTAATAGAATATCGTCAATTTCAAACTTTTCTTTTTGAAGTAATTTATAGGCAAGGAATGTCACGTAAAATGTGGCAAAGAAAATAGAAAGGAAAGACAGGGCTAAACCGAAATGCCCGATGGCTTGATAAGTTGACAAAAACCATAAAAAGTAAATGAGCCATGTCAGTCCGAAAGAGGTATAATAAAGCGGTTTCCAGTATTTTTTAAATGCAATAGCAAGTATCCCGAAATTGACAATTGCCATGTAAGAAAAGAGGATACCCACTTTTTCAGATCCTTCACCCAATAAGAAAGGAACAGCATATGCTCCGACCAGTCCGATATGAGCTATGATTTGTTTGTTGTAATTTATGGCAGCTACCACTGTAAATGCAGTAAAAATTACCATAAGTACAAAGGTGAAAACTTGCGGAATCAAGTCGTAGAAACTGTAGGCTGCATAGGTGATAAAATACATGATTGCCATTGCTCCACTAACAAGGACGGCACTATAGTTCACATACCTGCGCTTAAATTTAATGCCAAATCCCAATAACCCCAAGCCGGTTAAATACCCTAAGATTATTCTGGTTAGTGGGCTAATGAGTTCGTTTTCAATAGCGTATTTTGCTCCAATAGCAACCCCAATAACAGTAATTGCAATTCCGATTTTATTGATCAGGTTTTCGCCTATAAATTTCTCAAGGTTGGATTCTCTTATTGTTGGTTTAATGATGGGCGGAATTATCTGTTTTTGTGGTTCTTGCTTTGCCAGACTTCGATAATATTTATAGTCACGCGTTACATACTCTTTTTCGGGATCAAGGTCAGTTTTGGTAATGGTTTTATCTTGCTTTAAATCTTCATTTTCATTCGTCCGCACTTGCCCGGCGGTTTTCAGACTGTTTATTTCATCCCGCAAATTGTTGATCTCTCTCGAAAAGTCGACCTGTCTTTTCAAAAGTGATTCCAACTTTTCAAGGAGTTGGTTTATTTTATCGCTACTGTCTGTCATGTTCTGACTATTTCAAAAATGTTCACTGATGGACGAATTATCGTATGTTGGCACTCGGGATTACGCGGCAATTGCTTATCAGTTCACACCAACCTTTTTTAAGAGTCCAAATCGTTGGCAAACCGCTGAAATCCTCAATTAATATACCATGCATTAAACAATACCTCCGGTAGCAGGCTCGGTTCAATGAGCTTACTGCCGTTGGTTAAGTGCAAAGGTACGTGTTCTTCGTTAAGTTTTTGTTTAACAAGTTAAATTTAAATTTATAAACACTAAGAAAAACATCGGCAGTACCCGCAACTGCCGGATTTCTTACATCCAAAGTAAACAAGGGAGTATCTAATCCAATCCCTACCTTACCGGTGTTGTAATAAATATCCTGGCCCATTACTTCCCAGGGCGATTCTGTAGAACTTTTGGAATACATGGCAAAGGGAACCGACAATAGGGGTTCGGTACCCATGGTAGCTTAGTCGATCCTTAACCACTCACTTTCAGCGAGGGGTTATAAGCAATGAGCATAAGTTAAGAAGCCACATACGGCTTTAGGCGATGAATTTTTTGAAGCTGAAAAAAGAAAAAAACAACTTCCGCCTTCAGCTTGCGGAGTAATCTACGGAGGGTGAACCCAGCTGCCGCCATCAATGCATTGATGATGTAACCAGCTTTTCCTTTGAGATAGTTCCTTGCCATGCGGGCAATCATGTTTTACATGTCTGGTAATCGGTTCGATGGTGGTTCTGCTATGAAATTCGGCGCGTCGCTTTATTTTTATGAATTCTCTGTCACTACTGTATTGTCCGGCAAAACTATATGGGTCTGAACAATTTTCTTATAAGCCGGGTGCCTCCACAAGTGAATCACCTACTTTTATAACTTCCCGCTGAATGTCAATCGACATACTTTATATTGTTAATAATCAACACTTAAAATGGTTGTTAAGCGCCGACTGAGTGTATTTCGGATACTTGCATGGACCGAGGAGGTACTCACCAGCACACTGAACACTTTTTCCTTGCTTGACCGGGAATAGCTGAAAAGATGCCTGGATCATGAACCAATCTAAACAGCTGTTGGCCTTGATGGGTAATCACCATTCCAGAAATGGCTTAATTTCTGACGCCAGAGAGTGGATTGTCTGAACATCTGTGTTTTAAAACCTTCATTTCAGTAGGCCAATTGCATACTCCAGTTGAAGGTCTCTATTTTTCCTGATATCATCCTCTGTCTGTACGACCCTGATATCCGGTGCAATTCCATTCCACTCCCAGGGCAGCCCGTCATACCGTTCACAGTATCCTGATGGGGAGGATATCACTTTTCCGCTTGGCAGTTTATACTCAGGCAGGGTTTCCGGTGAATTATTCGCTGAAATACCGCCGCCGCCGCCTGTTGTATCTCCAACGACGGTCACATTTGGAATTTGTTTCAGCAGCTCAGTGGTAAGTTCTCCAGCACTAAAGGTTGAACCATTGATCAATACCACAACCGGATTTGTGTAGGTAAAAGGACCCTGAGGCTGAATTGGATCTATTTCAATCAGTACGCCCAGGGAGAATAATTTGGGCCATTCCATGGGTGCTGAGATAAAACGGGAGACCACTGCCACAACATTTTGCAGTGTCCCTCCCCTTTTCTGCCGGATATCAAGAATAAGCCCTTTGGTCTGTCCAAGATAATCCAGAATGCCCGGAAATTCACGGATCAGATAGTCTTCATGAAAATCG
The DNA here is from genome assembly GCA_014860585.1 of Bacteroidales bacterium. Taxonomy (NCBI): domain Bacteria; kingdom Pseudomonadati; phylum Bacteroidota; class Bacteroidia; order Bacteroidales; species Bacteroidales bacterium. The sequence goes on from JACZJL010000065.1 coordinate 16,091, forward strand.
GCCAAGAACACATACCCGATATTTTCGGGCAGTATTTGATACTCTGCGCTGGTGCTTTCGGTAACAATGAGCTCTTTATCAAAATACTTCCTTACTACAAATGGGCTATAGGCATGCCTGTCTTTGAAGTGTCTCTGGGGATAGTAAGGATAAACCTCGCCACCGCCGGGAGTCTGGTAATACACATGTCCGTCTTTGAGCTCAGCCAGCAGATCGCCCATGACCAGATAGAATTCGTCCCCGCTGGCAGCTTCAACCCGGGCACGATAGACCGGATAGATCGAATCCCAGTTGATCTGCTTGAACATTAAAAAGGGATAGGTCGTATTCACCCTTTGCCAGATCGATTCAAAATCTTCCATGTTTTTATTTGAATCTCCCGGTTTTACAAAAACATCTTCACAACCCGCAGTCAAAAGCGGAATTAACAATATGATGAATATGGTTTTTGTTTTCATGTAAATATCCGGTTAAAAATCTAAGGATAAGCCTATGAGCAGATTATTACTGGCAGAAATCAACGGCTCCCAGGGACCAATCCTGCATAACTCAAACCTGTATCCTGCACTGATTGAGAGCGTTTGAAATACATGATACCGAACTCCTGCGTTAAATGAAGCATTTACCCCGGAAAAAAGGGTAACCAGCTTTACTGGTGATTGATCATTTTCCTCGCTGTCCACCATGCGGAAGGCTAATGAAAGCAAGGATAACCGCAATGAGGACTCGATTAAAAATCTTGAACCTGCCTGATGTTTTGCTGCACCCTCAATCCCGGCTGAGAAAAGACCAGCAAATGATTGGGCGTAGTCAAATCCGTCAACTGCAATGTGGGGTTCGTTGTAAAAATAGAAAAACTCTGTAGTTGGTCCCAGGAAAAGATCCACGTTCTGATTGAAAAGTTTCCCCTTTTTTAGCTGGTAAAGAAATCCCTGATTCAGTGTAAACTGGGTAATACGGGCAGACACATTGTAGTTCCTGATTTCATCTGAGGATCGGTATTCCAAATCAAGCTGATACACATATTTACTGTGGTTACGAACCCAGCCAAAAGATAAACAGGACATTGTTCCCGTATACTTCCCGTCCGAAATATAATGATCCTTTAGAGCATAACTACCAAGTCCGTATTTGAAAATAATGCTGCTGGCAGGGTATCTTGTATTTCCGACTGAATCCTGAGCGAAGGTTAGGGTTGTATTTAAAAAAATCAGCAGCGAAAGAAAAATCCTCATTTTGGATTTGATAGGGCATGTCAGGAGAATACAATTAGGTTTGCTTTGAATATCAGGCATTTGGTTCATTTTTACACAAAGGTAAGTAAAAAATGGAATTTGAAAACACCAGCCATGGGTTGACGACAGATTCAGGAACAAGAGGTATACAATGCAGATGGCTTTTACATACAATTGGAATTACAGGTATTCCGCCATTCAAATCAGCCAGGCTGAGGGTCAACCCATCGGGGTGACAGGAGTATGCCCTCCGGAACAAATCAGCAATGATCTATTGCTGCAATTGAACGCTGGTAAGAAACACAGATCGCGCTCACCCGATGCAAACAGGAGCAGACAGCCGGTGATTTCCTGGTCTGATTGAGGAAAATAATGATATTATGCTACATTTTATTCCAATATTTCAAAGGCTGTTCAGCATAAAAAACAAAACAACACATAAAAGTGCCAGATTGATTGATATGATCCAAACATAGTAAAGGTTACCTGTTTTACCGGTTTCTTCCTTAGTTATTCTCTTGTAGTCAGACACATACTTAAATAGAAACAACCGGATAAAAATGAAACTCTCAATGTTGCTGTTTCTGTTTTTCAGAAAGGCGTAAATCATTATTGATACTGATACATAGACAATAATGGATAATGCCGCGATAACTAAAAGTAAATCATTCATATGCCCTCCATTTATTTTAATGTTACACAATTCATTCGTTTGCAAAAAGAAAGCAATCCCGCCGTTTTCGATACGCAAC
>JACZJL010000066.1 GCA_014860585.1 Bacteroidales bacterium
GTTCAAGTTTCGAATTCAGGAACGCCAACCGCCCTGATGAGATCAATTACCTGCAGTGGAGCCCATTCAAGAATGGAAGTGAATATTTCGCTCCCTCCCAAAAGGAGTTTATGATCAATTACAGGGTTCAGTTTCTTGAACGCCTGGTGGAGAAGTTAAAAGCCAATGGTGTGACCGTGCTGGATGAAATCGAAACTTACGATTACGGCAAATTTGTCCACATCATGGATGCCGAAGGTAACAAGATTGAACTCTGGGAACCCGTCGACAGCGTTTTTACAGCAATGGGCGGAAAGACGACAAAGTAAAAATGGGTAATAAAAACAGCCCTGGTGAATTTTCCGGGGTTGTTTGCTTGAATCTCATTATCCCTAACCTGGATAAACCAGAAATTACAAAATACAATAAACAAATCTCAAATAAAACTCTCCAAAGGAGTCCTTTGGACAATGTACAAAGGATCAAAAATCCAAACAGTGAAAGAAGCTCTGCCTACCCTGCCTGCCCTGCCTGCGTGACGTAGTCAGGCAGGGTGACGCGGTCAGGCAGGAATGAATGTTTATCAGTTTATTAATTGAATTTTTAAATTTCGTATTTATTTGTCTTTTGACATTTGTTATTTGAAAATTCTGCCAAAAAATGCAAGAAATTAGAAAATAAGATACTACACAATCTCAATCTTCTCCCAGTTCAGAATTTTGTAGAAATCGAATTCCTCAGGATTTTCTACATAAGCGGAAGCGGCTTCATAATCATCTTCGGTGATGTACTGGTGATTGAACCCATAAACGAGTTTTGCTTTCTGTGAGTCAATATTTACCAATCGTGGGCGGACTTTTCCGTTTTCGTCTTCCACATCTTTCAGATAGAGCGGGGCGATGTCGCCTGTGGGGTCGGCGGTTACCATACACCCTGTAGCGCCCTGGTCGAATAGTTTTTTTACACCCATGCCAAGAAGTGCACAATAAAGCAGGTCGAAAGCAACAGGCTGCACACACCTGATCTCGTAACCAATCTCAACCGGTCGGCTTTTCACTGCCAATTTAAGTCGTTTCAGTTCGCGCTGAGCAAGGATATTAAAGATATGAGCTTTGCTAACATTGCCCAACTCAGGGTGGCCATGGTCATCATAGGTGAAGTTGATGCCGGTGGATTCAATTTCGGCATCCGACATAAAGTGGAACACCCCTTCGCTGATGATCACGGCTCCATAAGTAATTCCAAGGATTTTACGCTTTAAGATGGCAGAAATAATCAGCCGGACAATCTTGCGGTTGGTCAGTTCGGTTTTGTTAAACATCTCCGGTATGATAATCATAGGATAATGACATGCTGCGCCGATACCGAAAGCAAGGTGACCCGCTTCTCTCCCCATTACCGCAACTATGAACCAGTTGCCACTGGTACGGGCATCTTCATAAACGGTTTGGGCAATTCTCACCCCTTCCTGCTTGGCCGACTGGTAACCGAATGTAGGCGATCCTTCGGGCAAAGGCAGGTCATTGTCAATGGTTTTCGGAACGTGTATATTTTGGATCTTCACCTTATGCTCCTGCAGGTATTTGGCAATCCTGTTGGCTGTTGAGGCCGTATCATCACCACCGATAGTAACCAGCAGTTTAACATTGTTTTGAACAAAAAAATCAGTTCTGAATTCAGCGTCTTTGGGTTTGTAACGACTCATGCGCAGCGCCGATCCACCCTGCTTGTGTATCTTGTCAGCCTGATCGAAGTTGATTTCTGTCATCTCAGGGTTATCAATAAACAGACTTTGAAATCCACCGTGCAGCCCGAGAACACGGTAGCCGCTTGCCAGAAAAACCTTTGCTATAGTTCCTATCACTGTATTAATGCCAGGTGCAGGTCCACCACCGGCAAGTATTGCGATTGTTTGCTTCATGTTTTTTTTGATTAAAAATTCAGGGCAAAAGTAGAAAGAATTCTTTGAAGGCGCCTGTCGAAAATTAGCGGTAATGGAGTCAAATAAAAAAGTTAAGTTTGCAAAAAAAAGATGGAAGATCAAAAAAGATACAATTTGCGCGGAGTATCAGCATCGAAGGATGATGTACACAATGCGATAAAAAAGATTGACAAAGGACTGTTTCCTGGCGCCTTTTGCAAGGTCATTCCAGACCTGGCCGGTTATGATCCCGATTATTGCAATGTGATGCATGCTGATGGGGCAGGCACCAAGTCATCCCTAGCTTATGTCTATTGGAAAGAAACCGGCGATATTTCAGTATGGAGAGGCATTGCCCAGGATGCGGTAGTGATGAATCTTGACGATCTGCTCTGTGTGGGTGTAACCGATACCATCCAGCTCTCGTCAACCATTGGACGGAATAAAAAGCTGATTCCCGGTGAAGTAATTACCGAAATCATACAGGGCACGGAAGATTTCATTGAAAATCTGCGTAACTATGGCGTGCCGGTTAACAGCACCGGAGGTGAGACCGCCGATGTTGGTGACCTGGTGAGAACAATCATTGTTGATTCCACTGTATTTGCCCGTTTAAAGCGTAAGGAAGTAATTGATAACTCACGAATCCGCCCGGGAGACGTGATTGTAGGACTTGCCTCTTTCGGTCAATCGATTTATGAAAATGAATACAACAGCGGCATCGGCAGTAATGGACTT
>JACZJL010000067.1 GCA_014860585.1 Bacteroidales bacterium
GGTGAATGATCTTCATTAGAAAATTCTCAGCATTTAACCCTGGAAATTGGGTGAATAAGGTTGATTTCCCGATGGTTACTTAATTCTACTAAGGTTGGAGAAGGAAAATAAGGTTTTCAATTTTTTGAATGTTGATTTTCCGGAGAGACAAAACCTTATTCAAAAACCCAACCTTAGTATAATACGCATTCAATTGATTTACAAAATCTTATTGACCAACTTTCGTATCGCTAAATTATCAGTAAAATTACTCGTTATGATACGGCTCGTTGCGAAGGATGGTCATGGCGCGGTAGAGTTGCTCCATGAAAACGATCCTGACTAACTGATGCGGAAAAGTCATTGATGAGAGAGAGAGTTTAAAATGGGCTGCCTTGTACACTTCATCAGAAAACCCATAGGCGCCGCCAATGATAAATGTCAGCGTTTTGATGCCGGTGTTCATCCGTTGCTGCACAAACCGGGCAAAATCACGCGAGGTGAAAGCTTTTCCCCTTTCATCCAACAGCACCAGGAAATCGTCATCCCTGGTATGTTTCATCAACAGTTCTCCTTCTCTCCACCTGAATTCATCAGGAGTAAAGCCCCCTGAATTTTTTAAACCGGGAATGATCAGGTCATCAAACGGAAGATAATTGACCACGCGGTTTTTATAAAAAGAGTAGCCTTCGTCAGTAAACTGCTCTTTGGTTTTCCCCATCATCACCAGCCGGATTTTCATGGTTGAATAAATTTTAAACCTGTTTCTAACTGATTATTAATATTTTGGTACAAATAGTGTAGCGGAATTGCCTGAATTTTTACCCCAAATTTCGTATCGTCACCCTAAAAAAGTAGTACATTTGCCACTGAGTGCAAAACTAATGATTCATCAATTTATGTCGTCAGGGAAATTCGTTTTATTCGTTCAAATCCTGTTGTTTTTCTGCGCTAATGCTTTAATGGCGCAGGATACCACCGTGCGTACCGGGATTGTAAATGCCATGGCTAACGGCAATGCGACCCAACTTTCCAGCTATTTTGATGCAGCAGTTGACCTGGTTGTTCCTCAAAACGAAGGGAACTTCAGTAAAAAACAAGCCACACAGATCATGAAATTCTTTTTCGACCACAACCCACCGGTTGAGTTCACTGTAGACCATGAAGATGTATCAAACGATGGTTCTACATTTTTAATCGGGTATTACAAAACAACTGCGGGCAAGTCCATGCGTACATACATTTTACTGAAAAAATTAGGCAATTCTGAATTCATCAGGCAGCTCCAGATGGAGGAAAAGTGAAGATAACCCGGCATCATACTTCATCTTCCCGGCTATACCAAACAGGTTATCTGCCTTAATACAAGCCGCAATCCCCCAAAACCGGCCAGGCTGATAAACAATCCTCATCTTTTTCTATATTTGCCCGCTAAACCAATACTTCATCCCATGCTTCAAAGCCGGAGAATGAATCTTATATTTTTGTTTCTCAGCGGACTGATCCTTTTGTTTATCATTGCTCCGCTGGCTGGGATGTTTTTACAGACATCCGGTGTGCAGTATACCGAAACAATCAGCGATCCGGAGGTCTTGCGCAGCGTCAGGCTTACCTTACTAAGTTCGCTGGCCGGCACCATCATTTTCGGGATAGCAGCAATCCCTTTGGCTTATGTGCTTGCAAGGAAAGATTTTCCAGGGAAAAACATAGTGAATGGTCTTGTTGACCTGCCGGTTGTCATTCCACACTCAGCCGCCGGTATAGCCATTTTGGGGCTGGTGAGCCGTGGCACATGGATCGGGCAGGCTGGCGAGGCTGCTGGCATTCAGTTTGTTGGCGGCGTTGCAGGGATTATCCTGGCGATGGCCTTTGTAAGCATCCCCTTTCTGATCAGCGCTGCCCGTGATGGGTTTGCAGCGGTTCCCGAAAAAATTGAAAAGGCAGCGTTGAACCTTGGGGCCTCTCCACAGAGAGTGTTTTTCAGCATTTCGATGCCACTGGCAAGCCGCTCAATCGTCTCAGGCCTGATCATGATGTGGGCGCGTGGTCTCAGTGAATTTGGGGCAGTGATCATCATTGCCTATCACCCCATGATTACCCCGGTACTCATCTGGGAACGTTTCACCTCATTTGGCCTGGCCTATGCACGACCAATCGCAGCCGTCTTTGTAGCGGTTTGTCTCGCGATTTTTGTGCTTATGCGTTCATTTTCAAATAACAACAACCATGCTCGAAATTAAAAATATAAGCATCCGCCTTGGGGATTTTTCCCTTAACAATGTCTCACTCACGGTTAACCGGGGAGACTATCTTACGCTGCTTGGTGTTTCGGGCGCCGGAAAAACGGTGTTGCTCGAAGTGCTTGCGGGGCTTGTAAAACCGTTGGAGGGAAAAATTCTATGGAACGGGGTGGATATTACCGATCAGAAAATCCAGAAACGTCCGGTTGGTCTTGTTTACCAGGATTTATCCCTTTTTCCGCACCTGACCGTAGAACAGAATATTGCTTTTCCGTTGAAATGCAAAAAGTTAAAGAAACATGAAATTTCAGCCGAAGTCGCAGAGTTGGCAGAAACAACCGGCGTCGCACACCTTCTGAAGAGATTTCCGGGCACATTATCCGGCGGTGAAGCTCAGCGTGTGGCACTCGCCAGGACGTTGGCATCAGAACCGGAAATTCTCCTGCTGGATGAACCCCTGGCCAATCTTGACATCACCATCCGATCAGGGCTTTCTAAGCTTTTACGCATGATTAACCGCGGTGGCAAAACGGTTATCCACGTTACCCACGATTTTACCGAAGCAGCCACGCTGGGAAACAAGGTAGCTGTGATCGAAAATGGTAAACTGGCGCAATCAGGCGACACCAGGGAAGTGTTCCTTCATCCGGCATCTGCATTTGTGGCAAGGTTCGGTGGGATGAAAAACCTGTTTCATTGCCGGGTTTTTTCCAACAACTCAGATCCGGGTTTAAAAACAGCAAAAATTGGCCATAATTGTCAGGTCTATTTTACTAATGACACCGATCTTACTGATGGATATATCTCCATTCCTGCAGAAGATATCATCCTCTCGGATTCGGCATTTCAAACTTCAGCTATAAATCAGTTTCAGGGCGTGATCACTGAAACCTGGATGTCGGGAGCGGGAATGGAAGTAGTGATTGACTCCGGTGCTGAGTTTGTTGTGACTGTGTCGAGAACTTCTTTTGAAAAAATGCAGCTTGAGCCCGGTAAAAAAATCTGGCTGACGTTTAAGGCTTCTGCTGTTAAGTTTCTGAATCATTAAGGCCAATGTAAAAATGGTTAGTCGAATCGCCGTTCTGATGAAGTTATCGGTGAAAAAAACAAAATCGCGGGATGACTTTGTTTCGTCCCGCGATTTGATGAATACCCTAACATAAATCAACGTCAGGCTGTTGCTTTGGTTGCCGGCTTTACCAGGTAGATGGTCAATACCGCCACAAAGCATAGAATACCGCAAATAGTGAAAGCCATTGGGAAGTTGCCCATATCTCCCAATTTACCTCCCATGACCGGGCCGAATATTCCGCCAACTGCGTAGGCCAGGAAAACCCACCCGTAGTTTTGTCCAACGTGCTTTGTTCCAAAAGTATCAGCCGTCATTGTGGGGAAAAGGGCAAAATTTCCGCCGAAATTAAAACCGATCAGGATAGCAAAAAGATAGAGGGTAAAAGGATTTCCTGCCATCCATTGAAAAAGGAACACAAAAATACCCTGAGTAGCCATCATGATGATAATCGACATTTTCCGGCCAATTTTATCACTGATCATCCCCCAGACAATACGCCCAAGTCCGTTAAAAAGAGCAAAAAAGACGGCCATGGCCAAAGTGGCGGCAGCACCAGCTTCAGCCGGCGAAAACCCGGCTTTGGTAAGCGCCTCCTGTGGCCACAATCTCATCAGTCCGATACTCATCAATCCGGCAGCGGCGCCAAAAGTAAAAGTGAGAAGGATCAGGTAAAACTGAGGTGTGCGTAACATTTCACTGCTGATGAAATCCACCGTACCTGCGGAGTTCGTTTTTGTTGCCACCGGAGGCTTCCATCCTTCGGGTTTCCAGCCATCAGGAGGGAATACCATCCAGATGCTCCCGAAGGCGACAATCGCGAGGTATGCGATGCCATAATAGATGAATGTTTTGGAAATACCAATGTTTGCCAGTAGTTGACCTCCTCCCAGCGGGCCAAGTTTATCAGCCAATGCCATCCAGAGTGTGGCGCCAAAACCAAAGCCGGCAACAGCCAACCCTGTGATCAGGCCTTTCTTATCGGGAAACCAGCGCATTCCAACGGCAATTGGAACTACATACCCCAGGCCTATTCCACTGCCCCCCATGATGCCAACAAAAATGAAAGTAGTGGTGAAGTTTTCGGCGCCAAATACACCGGCCAGAATGTACCCTAAACCCAGGACAACACCTCCTGAAAGTGCCAGTTTTTGAGGGCCAACTTTTGGCATCATCCGGCCTGCAATTACCATCACAATGGCAAAAAAGGCCAAACCCGCTGAAAATACCCACTGCGTCTCGGCTTTTGTCCATCCGGCGTCCACAAGAATTCTGGTGTAAACCGACCAGGCATAAATAGCACCCAGCGCCAATTGAATCAGGATGGCTCCCAGAACAACCATTCCCCTGTTTTTAACATTTGTACTCATAACGATCTCATTTTTTAGTTTTTATAAAAGTGAAAAAGGCATTTAAGACCTTTCGGACAAAAATGCCTTTTACTTATAGTTCTAGTTGTTCATTAACGTTTTACCGTTACTTTGGCGCCTGCAATGATCTCCTCAACAACACCCGGATCGAGTAATGTGGAAGTATCGCCAAGGTTGGAGGCATCCCCTTCGCCGATCTTACGCAGAATCCTGCGCATGATCTTTCCTGAGCGGGTTTTTGGCAGTCCGCTTACGATTTGGATCATATCAGGTTTTGCAATAGGTCCGATGAACTTTGTTACGGTATCACGGATTTCCTTCTCGATGGTTTCCATTTCATGATCCGAAAGCTCTTCGCAGGTTACGTAAGCATAAATACCTGATCCTTTAATTTCATGCGGATAGCCAACCACGGCCGATTCGTTAACCTTCGGGTGCTGGTTGATGGCATCCTCCACCTCAGCAGTTCCGATGCGGTGACCTGAAACGTTGATCACATCGTCAATACGACCAATAATGCGGTAGAAACCTTCTTCGTCACGCTTGGCGCCATCTCCGGTGAGATAATACCCTTTGAAAGCCGAGAAGTAAGTCTGATAGCACCTTGGATGATCACCGTAAGTGGTTCTCAGCATACCGGGCCACGGGAATTTGATGCACAGAATACCTTCAACGCCATTTCCTTTCAACTCATTCCCTTCGTTATCGAGCAATACCGGCTGAACTCCCGGTAATGGCAATGTGGCAAATGATGGTTTGGTGGGAGTTATTCCGGCAAGCGGAGTAATCATAATACCGCCGGTTTCGGTTTGCCACCAGGTGTCAACAATCGGGCATTTTCCTTTGCCGACTATGTCATGATACCAGCGCCATGCTTCCTCGTTGATGGGCTCTCCAACTGTTCCCAGAACTTTAAGTGAGCTGAGGTCGTACTTATTAACAAACTCATTACCGTGAGCAATCAAAGCGCGTATTGCTGTGGGGGCTGTGTAGAACTGTCTCACTTTATATTTTTCGACCACCTGCCAGAAGCGGCCTGCATCGGGGAAGGTAGGCACACCTTCGAACATGATCGAAGTGGCGCCGGTCAACAGAGGACCATACACAATGTAGGTGTGACCTGTTACCCAGCCGATGTCAGCGGTGCACCAGTAAATATCACCATCGTTATATTGGAAAACGTTTTTGAAAGTGTACTCTGCATAGATCATATAACCGGCAGTGGTGTGCAGCACGCCCTTCGGTTTGCCTGTTGATCCTGAGGTATAGAGGATAAACAATGTATCTTCTGAATCCATGATCTCGGCCTTATTGTCAGTACTTACACCTTCGATAAAGTCGTTCCACCAGATGTCGCGGCCATCCTGCATTGTGACATTGTCGCCGGTTCTTTTATAAACCACAACATTTTTCACTGAAGGACAGTTTTCAATAGCCTCATCCACGATGTCTTTCAGGGCAATGCTTTTTGTTCCGCGAAATGCTCCGTCACTCGTGATAACAAGGTTGCATTCTGCGTCTATAATCCTGTCGGATAGCGCATTTGCCGAGAAACCAGCAAAGACGATTGAGTGAATGGCTCCGATGCGTGCACAGGCAAGCATGGCAACAGCCAGTTCAGGAATCATCGGCAGGTAGAGCGCTACACGGTCGCCTTTTTTGACGCCAAGTTTTTTCATGGCATTGGCAAACTGGCAAACTTTTGCGTACAACTCACCGTAGGTCAGTACTACATTGTCCTCCTTCGGGTCGTTGGGTTCCCAGATGATAGCAGGCTGATCTTTGCGCAGGAACATGTTGCGCTCGAAAATGTTTTCGGTGATGTTCAGCTTGCCGTTGACGAACCAATTCACGTGTGGTGCGTCTTTTCCTTCAAAATACCAGTCTAATACTTTGTCCCATTTCTTTTGCCAATAGTGCGATTCAGCGATTTTTGCCCAAAATCCTTCCGGATTGGCTACACTTTCCTGGTACTTTTCAAAGTATTCAGCCAGGCTGGTGATCTTGTTTGTCATAATTTTTTATAAATTAAGTTAGTAAATTATTGAATAATAAATGATTGATTATTAAAAGAAATAATAAATGCCGACTAAGAATCTGAAGTTGCCAATATTATTTGTGTCTGTAACCGTTCCATCACCCAGGTTTTGAGTTCCAAAGGCGGCAACGGTGTATTCCATTTCAGGTGCGATCCTGAATTTACCTGAGTTATAGATCACTCTCGGTGAAATGCGGTAGAGGTGGTCAATATTGGTGGTGCGGGCAAAATAGTTGCCTGAAGCATCATCAGAGGTTCCGTTATTTTTTGAATACCCCGCAAAAAGGCCGAATTGCCATTCAGTACCATTTGTATGAATATCTGTCCAGGCTGAAACAGTATTCAGGGGAGTGTAATCTTCTTCTAATGTGATCGGATCAATGGTCTCGACAGCATAGCCACCCAACATCGTTAAATTGTAGGTATCCTGGCCGATTACCCCCATTGCTTTGATGGTTACATCAGGAAGTTTAACTTTGACATAGGCCATTCCGATGGAGCTTGCAAATGAATTGTCCGTTTTAAAACCGGACGGTGTTGTAATTCTTGGTTTGAGAATTTGTGAATTTCCGCTTAATCCCGCTTGAAAGGCAGTGCCCTTTTCCTTGTTTTCGGTAAAATATTCAACTTTGATGTTCCAGGCGGCCATCCCTGCATTTCTGAGGTATTTTGAACTGGGACCATCAGGGCCGGTACTTACAAAGTCACGTTGGGAAGTAGCGGTAAAAGTCAGGCTGATTTTGTTAATTTTCTGTGTAAAGGCCACCTGAGGATTACGGGAAAAAGGCTGAAATGGGGCGCCGGTGTTAAACGAAACTACATCCGGGTAGCAATTGGTGATAAATAGCGGGTGCCAGGTTTGCCCAACAAGGAGCTGAGCGCTTTCCCAATTCAGTTTAACATACGCATGTCGTAACCTGAAACCACTGATATCGCCGTCGGTTGTTCCAAAAAACTCCCCTTCAAGAAGTCCGGAAGTCCTGGCGCCAAGCGCATCAGGGCCAGTGATTTTCCCCGTCAGACGGGATTGAATACTCAGCATATTGAAGTTAGACACAGCATTGATGTCTTTACCGTTCGGATCAAGTACTTCGTTGGCCGGAAAAAGCAAAAAATGGCCTTCACGGATTGAGACAGTCTGGCGTGAGTCCCACATCAAATCGGTTTTTACAAAACCGGAAAAATCAATTCCGAATTTTGGTTGCTCCTGTGCAACGATATTGTAACTGATAAAAAAGCAACAGAGGAGAGGCAGTAAACGACTTTTCATTTTATTAAGTTAAAGTGTTCTTAATTAAAGATTTAATTCAAAATTTGAGGCCAAAATTAACATATTTTTTCATTTTGGAAGCATGACTAATTTTAAATTCATTCACAAATGGTTGAATTCGTCACTAATGTCCTGGCATATAGTTTTAAAACTGGAACTCCAATTTATTAACTATCACATTATGAACGATATAATTTGATAGTACAAAATTAATGGTTTAAAAATTTCCTTTCTTTACCTCAAAATTTATAACCATTTTAAATAAATAACCTTACCGGGCAGGGTGATTTTCTTTGGTTACTTTTGCAGTGCAAAAAATGCTGTTTTAAATCACTTTTTTGTATTTAACCAACTGATTTTTAATTCTATATTTAAACGAAAAAATCATGTCATTAAGTTTGGAACGGTTTAGCCTGAACAAGCAGGCGAAAACGAAAGGGCAATTGCAAAAGGTAGGCCTTATCGGTTGCGGTGCTGTCGGGCAGGAAATTGCCTTACTCATTAGTCAAAAAGGAATTGAGGTTGTATTTATCGATCTGAACCAGGAATTCATTGACTTGATCCTTAAAAATATGTCCGACCAGCTGGATGTATTGATCAACAAATGGGGTATGACAGGCAGCGAGAAGAAACTGGTCATGTCGCGTATCAAAGGTTCTTTGAACTACAGCGACCTGGAGGATTGCGACATCATTATCGAAACGATCAATTCGGCAAAACCAAACGCCAATATGGAAGAACGCAAAGAGGTTTTCCGTAAAGTGGAGCAACACGTGAAACCCGATACTGTGATCACTTCCAACACAGCAACCATGATGATCTCCGACCTTGCTGTGGTATTGGAACACCCCGAACGCTCTCTGGGGATGCACTTTATCAGCCCTGTTTCAAAAATCAACCTCGTAGAAGTCACGTCGCATTTTCACACCAATGCCGAATCGCGCGCTATAGTGACTAAATTTGCGGGAATGATTGGGAAAAAGGTGATCAAAGTAAATGAGTCGCCAGGAAATATAAGTACACGGATGATCGTGACCATGCTCAACGAAGCCTGCGCCATACTTACGGAGGGAGTGGCCTCGGTGGCCGATGTGGATGAAGTGATGATGGAAGTTACCGGAAACGCTTTTGGCCCCTTTGAAATGGCCGACAGATACGGAATTGATAAAATCCTGAAGTGGATGGATAATCTCTACCGCGAATTTGGTGAACTGAAGTATAAACCTTCGCCGCTGATCAAACGGATGGTACGGGCTAAAATGATTGGCCGCCGCGTGGGTGAAGGGTTTTACCGGTGGGATGGCAACCTGAAGACCGTCAAAACAGGCAGCATTAAAAATCTTGGACGTGAATAATTTTGAAAGTATTAAACTGAAAAAGTGATCTGATCATGAAAATTATCGTTTTAAATTGCGGAAGTTCATCAGTAAAATACCAGCTTTTTGAAATGCCACAGGTGGAAGTGCTGGCTAAAGGATTAGTTGACAAAATCGGGTTGAAAGGGGCGCTGATCAAGCACGAGCGCAACGATGGGAAAGCACTGAAGGTTGAAGGCGAAATTCTGGACCACAAATCAGGGATTGAATACCTGCTCGGCATCTTAATCGACCCTGAATACGGCAGCCTGAAAAGCCTGAACGAAATAAATGCAGTCGGTCACAGGGTAGTGCATGGCGCCGAAGCGTTCAGCGGCAGTGTGGCCATAACCCCGGAAGTGATCAAAGCCCTGGAGCAGTCGTCAGACCTTGCCCCACTGCACAATCCACCAAATCTCAAAGGTATCTATGCCATGCAGCAGTTGCTCCCGGAAGTGCCCCAGGCAGGAGTATTCGACACTGCATTTCACCAGACCATGCCAGAATATTCCTATCTGTATGGCATCCCTTACTCACTTTATGAGAAGCACAAAATCCGCCGGTACGGATTCCATGGCACCAGCCACAAATACGTTTCCGCAAGGGCTTGTGAAATCCTGGGCGAGGACATCACCACCAAAAAGATTGTAACCTGTCACCTCGGAAATGGCGCTTCGATGGCCGCAATAAAATACGGGAAATCAATGGACACCTCCATGGGCATGACCCCGCTTGAAGGAGTAATGATGGGCACGCGTTGCGGCGACCTCGATGTAGGCGCACTGTTTCATATCATGAATAAAGAGGACATGACCAGCAAGATTGCCAACACTTTAGTCAACAAATTCAGCGGTGTACTCGGCGTTTCTGGTATTTCCTCCGACATGCGCGATGTGGAACTGGCCGCCGAAAAAGGTCATCACCGTGCTGAAGTAGCCTATAAGATGTATGCTTATCGCGTAAAAAAATATGTGGGAGCTTATGCTGCCGCCATGGGCGGAGTCGATATTATCATTTTTACCGGCGGTATCGGAGAAAACGACTCGGTAACCCGCGCTAATGTGATGGAAGAGATGGAATTCCTGGGTGTTGATTTCGATTTTGACCTAAATAAAGGCCTTCGTGGCAAAGAAACGATTTTGTCTAAACCCGGCTCAAAAGTGAAAGTGCTCGTTATTCCAACAAACGAAGAGATGATGATCGCCAAGGACACTTATGTGATTGTGACTTCAGCGTGATCTGACTTTTGCACGTATCCCTGCATTTACCTGCAACTCATCGAAGCGTCAGAAGATTATAAAACCGTTTTTGTAAATGCCTTACTCCGGAAGAGTTTTTGGCAGTTTATAAACACAATCCAGATACCCTGATTTTTCATGCAGGATGTTCAGGAAATTATTAATTGGCTCACGGTATTCAACCAGATAATCCGGATGTAATTTTTTTGTTACCAGATTAATCAACCGGTTGGTTGTGATAGCTAACTTAGAGTCGAAAGCCGTCCAGCAGGTTCCCAGCTCATCTTTAAAATCATCAAACACTTCGTTTAAAAGAATCAGCAACAATTCAGCAACCAGCACCTCATTTTTTGTAACCTTCTCAAAATAATTGATGTGGCGGATAGCCCGTGTTATTGCTGCAGCAAGGTTTTTCTGAATGTTCCTCCGGTTGTAAACGTTCCAGGTTTCCGAAAGTACTTTTTGCTTACATTCATCAAACAACTCTTTCTCCGTTTCGTCAGTACTGAGATATTTCAGTTTGATGTAGTCATATGCTTCCTGGTTCTTTTTAGCAAGCTCAATCACCAGCTTGCGCAGTTCATCAACGGATAGCTCTTCAACAGCATCTTTGAAATTTTTACTCAATTTAGGCATACCGATTCATTTTTCGTTTTGCAAAACAATAATTTTCTTGGCATTTGAACCCACGGCTAAGCCATAAATTTTCAAATTTGCGAAAACTATTTAAGGTTTTTTAGCAAAATAAATTAAACAATGGCTTCTTAAGTATGTTCTGTTTACGAAATAATTTAAAACTTTAAACAAATTAATCAAAATGAAAATTTTTGTAAAATTCATTGCCTTAGCTTTTATAGTGGCATTAACAGCCTGTGCTTCAGGTGGCCCAAAAACTGAAACGAGAGATGCTGCCGAAGTGAAATCAGCAGATTATGATCTCAAGTATGAAGTAAACCTTGAACAAAGCGTGGTTGCCTGGGAAGGTTATAAACCTACAGGTACACACAATGGAACGGTTGCCATTAGTGACGGAAAACTGAAATTCAACGAAGGTGCACTTGTAGGTGGAACTTTCACTATTGATTTAACTTCAATTAAGGTGCTTGACCTCACCGATCCGGACATGAACGCAAAACTTACCGGTCATCTTCTTTCTGCTGATTTCTTTGAAGTAGAAACCTACCCGGCAGCAACTTTTGAAATTACAGGAGTAGAAGCGGTTGATGGTTCACAGGTAGACCTCTCAAAGGAAAAAGGAGATATCATTCCTACACATGCTATCAGTGGAAACCTCACCATGAAGGATGTAACCAAAAATCTTACTTTTCATGCCAGGGTGATGATGGAAGGCGACATGTTTATGGCACAGACAAACATGTTTTTTATCGACCGCGTTGATTGGAATGTTCAATATGGTTCAAAGAAATTATTTGCCGATTTGAAAGACAATTTCATCAATGATGAAATGGGTTTGGCAATTACTCTGCAAGCCACAAAAGTAAACGACGAAACAGCGAGCAGTAATTAATACATGCTTTGCAACGAATGAATCCCGCTTACAATCATGTAGTCGGGATTTTTTTTAATCCATCGGAACGAAATCTGCCTTTGAAACTCCACAAATAGGGCAGGTCCAATTGTCGGGAATATCCTCAAATGCAGTCCCGGGATCTATTCCATCTGGTGGGTCACCGGCTTCAGGGTCATACACATACCCGCAAACAATGCATTTGTATCTCGTTTTCGCTTTCTCATTCGATTCGGCAGGCGGTATGGTTTTTTCATCCTGCTCATGGTCATGGTCCTTACCCAGGTAGGTAGGGGAATTCTCAGGAGAAATACCTTTTATTACTTCCCTGTAATAAGCGTAGGTCAAAGGTTTTTTCTGTTTGTCGACGATTTCAAGATCAACCACTTTTCCGATAAATATCGTATGTGTACCAACTTCAAAGAACTGTTCAACCTCACACTCGTACCAGGCTATGGCCTTGTCGAGAAGAATAGGAACACCGGTTTTCCCAATTTTGAAATTGGTATGTTTAAATTTGTCTGTATCACGACCGCTTTTAAAACCCCATGGCCCGATGAATTCAAGGTTTACATCCTGCTGTAATGCCGAAACGGCAAAAACCTTACTTTTATGGATGTATTCAGTCGTAAGGTTGTCGCGGTGAGTAGCAACTGCTATCCTGGGGGGATCTGCAGTAATCTGAAAGACGGTATTTGAAATATGCCCGTTAAACTTATTCCCATCTCTGGAACTTAAAATGTACAACCCATAGGTCAGTTTAAAAAATGCTTCGAGGTTCATCTGTTCAGAATTAGTTAATTGGCGGTAAAATTAGCATGTTATTGCAAATGCTGCTTTTAAAGCAGTACTTTTGCTTCACAATTTTTAATTATGAGCCAAATAGATAGCATTTCCGGATTTTTTGAAATTCTCCAGCGAAGTTTGGATGAAGGAACTTTTATAAAAATGACACTGGGGAAATCCCTAAAAAAAGACTCAGGATTAAAAAATGTCTATTTCCGGATAGTTGAAATCAAAGGGCGCGACCTGCTATCATTTGTTTACCGATATCAAACTAAAGACATAACAAAAAACTTTAATTTCGGTGAAGCCATTGACCAGTTAAAAGAAATGATCGGTATTGAGTTTCTGCATGTCAGTCTATTCACGCAAACGAATGATGTGCAATTACTTATTAATAAAAAGCGGGTTCCAAAACTACTCCTAAGCAAACCAACTCAAAGCCTTTTACAAGATTTGACACATGATCGCCAGAAGGCTCGTCTGATCAGCATTGAAGGAAATATCTACCTGCAGAAATTGGGAGTGACAAACAGCAAATCTGAGGTGATTCCAAGTATGCAGGATAAATTCAGGCAGATCAGTAAGTATATTGAGCTGGTAGAAAATTTGCTTGGAAATGAAAATTCCGATGAGCCATTCAGGGTTTCTGACATGGGTTCAGGAAAAGGATATCTCACTTTCAGCCTTTATGACCACCTGGCGAACAACCGGAAAATGAAAGTTGAGCTCACCGGAATTGAACTTCGGGAAGAGCTTGTAATAAACTGCAACAGGATTGCCCGTGAAGCTGGATTTGATCACCTTCATTTCCTCAAAAGTTCGATCAACGAGTTTGACGCTACAGGCACCAATTTGCTGATTGCTCTTCACGCCTGCAACACAGCAACCGATGATGCAATTTTTGCCGGAATCAAAGCTGAAGCAAAATATATTGTAGTTGCCCCTTGCTGCCATAAACAGGTAAGAAAAGCAATGCAGCCTCCCGACAATCTCAAGCCAATGCTCAGGCATGGCATTTTTGCCGAACGTCAGGCTGAACTGATTACTGATGCCATCAGAGCGCTTATTTTGGAAAAATATGGTTACCAAACCCGGGTATTTGAATTTATTGATACCGAACATACACCAAAAAATGTGATGATTGTTGGGGTTAAAAAAGCCAAAATAGTTAATAAAACCATGATTTCTGAGCAGATTCATGAAATCAAGAAATTGTACGGAATTGAATTTCATTACCTTGAAGACCTATTAACGGGTTATGAACAAATTGTTAAATAAGTTTTACGGTAATATCTTCCAGATGCTATGCCTCTGCCAGTTTACATAAGAAGTCAACATATGTTGATAAAACATGTTGACAAACCGTGTAAATCTAAAAAAGAAAATGCTTGACTTCGGGTACATTGTGATATTATCTTTGTCGCACCAGATGAGAGATAAAAGGCTCAGCTTGGATCGCCGGAGACCGGAAGTGAGAATGCCGGAAACGACATTTAAAATAACGGTTTGGGTGAGCAGCGGTGAAAAGCATTAGGTTGTCTAGCCAACGTAAGCCAGTTCTTTATTCGTTTGACCACACGATGAATACTCTCTTCGGAGAGTTGGCCGGATATCCTCCGGTAGTTTTGCAAAAAGCTTCATCGGTAGGCAAAATCAACGCCAGGAAAGCTCCCCGTGAGACAACCGGCGATGATTATGCGACAAGAACCAGGATATCGGAATCCACAATATCGTAAGACGTTGAAAATTCTGATTCAGGGTTGCATTACCAGTCTTCACGGAGACCATGTGTTTTGCAACTCGCGGGAAAAGCAGCGGTTCACAGCGGGAAAACCGGCAACGGCCAACCAAAAGGAACCAGGTTCAAGAACGACGGACCGCAAGGGAAGTCGGAACAGAACGGCCAAAATAACTGTAATCTGGCACGGAACAATCACCACGGTGATTGCAAAGTGAGCGGGAACGAAATCGTAAAGATCTCGTTCCCGTTTTGTTTTCTGTGGTATACAAACGTTTTATGTCATTACCCTTATCTTTTAATCTCATCAGCAATACGGTAGTCAGAATGCTCAATCTGTAAGTATCAGCAGCAAATCAATTACCTTTGCAAAAAAAATTAGCGATGACTTTAGATGTTGGTGTCTATTCCGAAATCGGTGACCTGGAAGCAGTAATCATCCACACGCCCGGGAGTGAGGTGGAAAACATGACCCCTGAAGATGCTGAACGTGCACTTTACAGTGATATTCTAAATCTCTCGGTTTTAAAACAGGAATTTCTGCAGTTCAGCGGCGTACTTAATAAAGTTGCAACAGTTTATGAAGTAAAAGAACTACTGGCACAGACCCTGAAGAACGAAAAAGTGCGTAATGACCTTATTTCGAGGGTTTGCGCGCCATGCTTAGACCCAAGGACGCTTGAGGATTTACATGTATCAGACTCGAAAGAATTGGCCAAGGCGCTTATTGAAGGCGTACCTCAGAAACGAGACAGCCTTTCACGCTACCTGAGCCCTCAGCGCTTTGCCATCAGGCCTTTGCATAATTTCTTTTTTACCCGCGATGGTGCTGCTACAGTTTTTGACAAAGTCCTCATTGCAAGCACTGCGAGCAAAGTTCGGGAGCGCGAAGCGCATATTATGGAGGCCATTTTTGATTATCACCCATTGTTTAATACCAGTACTTTTGGGGCAAAAGCAGACCGGAAGTTAAGCGAAAAAGTAAGTATTGAAGGAGGCGATATACTTATTGCACGCGACGACCTGCTGCTTACAGGCCTTAGTTCACGTACCACAGCCGAAGGTGTCGATATCATCGTGGACAAACTGAGGGAACGCGGTGGTAAATTCCATATTATTGCACAGGAATTGCCATCAGAACGCGAATCGTTCATCCATCTTGATATGGTCTTTACTTTTTTGAGCACTAATGAATGTATGGTATTCGAGCCGGTGGTGATGCAACCCAACAGGTATAAAACCATTCATATCGAGATTGATAACAATAGAGTGATGATTAACGAAGAAAAAAATATTCTTGAAGCACTCACAAAACAGGGCTTTGACATGAAACCCATTTCGTGCGGAGGTAAAGCCGACTTGTGGATACAGGAGCGCGAACAATGGCACAGCGGCGCCAACTTTTTCGCACTGGGCCCTGGTAAAGTGATGGGTTACAGCCGAAATGTCTATACTTTAGAAGAAATGAATAAAAATGGCTATGAAATTATACCAGCAAAGGATGTGATTAAAAACAAAGTCAACCTTGATGACCATCAAAAATATGTAGTGACCATCGATGGCTCAGAACTTTCGCGCGGTGGAGGAGGTGCAAGGTGCATGACCATGCCGGTAAAGAGGAAAGCCGTAAATTGGAAATAACAGGGAAACATACACGCATTCAATGGAAATAATTGATCTGTCCCACCTCATGGAAAACGGGATGCCCGCCTATCCGGGTGAAGAGTCTCCGGTGTTCGGATTTAAAAATACGCATAAGGAAAGTGGTTATCAGGTGATTCGTTTTACATCACTCACCCATTCAGGCACCCATCTTGATACACCTGCACACTTTTTTTCCGGGGGATTGACCATTGACAAAATGCCGGTTAATCATTTTGCAGGGAAAGGCGTAGTAATTGACTGTTCCTCATTTGGCCAGAAAGCAGTGATACCTGCTCTCCATCTCCAATCTTTTAATAACGAGTTACTCACGGCTGAGTTTGCCCTGATTTACACCGGTTGGGATAAATTCTGGAAAACAGATCAATATTATGTCGATTTTCCGGTGTTATCGGTCGATGCAGCGATTTTCCTTTCCGGTTTCAACCTGAAAGGCATCGGCGTTGATGTTCCTTCGATTGATCCGGTGGCGTCTCCTGATTATCCGAATCACAACCTGATACTTGGCAAAGGATTGATTATCATCGAGAACCTGACAAAACTTCACCATCTTTCAGACCGGAATTTCTATTTTTCTGCATTGCCTTTAAAGATTAAAAATGGGGATGGATGTCCTGTGAGGGCAGTGGGAATAACTGACATACCGGGGTTTTAAAACAGTTGAGGGGTTGATATCAGAAAATCCTGAAAATTTACAAACAAAAAGCGGTGAAACAGGTTATTATGTGCTGACAAACAATATTCATTTTTTTGAATGACCACATTGGATTTTACCGGGAAAACAAAACTTAACTTAAAGCGGGTGACGGTTACTTCGAAGCAGGAGATCGCACCGGGGGTCTTTGTGATCTCTTTTTTACGCGATTTTTCCTTTATTCCCGGCCAGGTAGTAGCTGTGACAATGCATCCTGACGACCAGTACAGATTTTACAGCATCGCCAGCGGAATGCAGGAAAGTGAAATCCATCTGTTATTCGACCTTCAGCCAGGTGGCCATCTGACCCCCCAGCTTGCAGCGCTTAACCCGGGCGACAGTTTTTATGCCTCCTCTCCTACCGGTAATTTTTACGGAACTGCCAAACCCGCAGTCTGGATCGCTGCAGGTACGGGTATTGCGCCATTTATTTCGATGTGGAGATCTGGTTTAAAAAGAGATAAATTACTGGTACATAGCGGTAGATTTTTACATTCTTTTTACTTTGAAGACGAATTTTTACCGCTTGGCACAAACTATATCCGTTGCTGCACCCGCGAACCCGGTGAAGGACTTTATCATGGCAGGATTGATAAATGGATTGCGGAACAAAAAAAATTGCCCGACAACAGAAGATATTTCATTTGCGGCAGTGCCGAAATGGTGGTTGATACCCGGGATGCTTTGATCGAAAAGGGTATTTCGTATGAAAATATCATTGCCGAAATTTATTTTTAAACAAAATTTATGAGGAAACCATCACTCTTCGGCAAAACACTTGCAGAACTTCAGGAAATCATATCAGAACTTGGATTACCAGGATTTACATCCTCTCAGATCGCTGACTGGCTTTACAAAAAGGACATCACTTCCATCGCCGAAATGACGAACCTTTCGAAGGAGACAAGAACAAAACTCGAAGAAAATTTTGAATTTGGCCTGACTGCTATCACCAAAGTTCAGGTTTCCACAGACGGCACCAAAAAGTATCTTTTTCCTGCCGGACCTCATAAGTACATTGAAGCTGCCTATATACCAGAGGAGACCAGAAGCACACTCTGCGTGTCATCACAGGTGGGCTGTAAGATGGGATGCCTTTTTTGCATGACCGGCAAACAGGGGTTTCAGTCCAATCTCACGGCGGGTGAAATAGTCAACCAGGTAAGGAGCCTTCCGGATAGGAACACAATAACCAACATCGTTTATATGGGGATGGGTGAGCCTTTCGACAACCTTGACGAAGTGATGAAAAGTCTCGAAATTTTCACATCCGATTGGGGATACGGTTGGAGCCCGAAAAGAATAACTGTTTCAACTATTGGGATTGTGCCTGCCATTAAACGGTTTCTCGAAGAAAGCCAGTGTCATCTTGCTGTGAGCCTTCACACGCCATTTGAGGAAGAGCGCAAAAAGCTTATGCCTATCGAAACGGTGTTTTCGCTGCCTGAAGTCCTCGACACCATCCGGAGTTTTGACTTTGGCCGCCAACGCCGGGTTTCTTTCGAATACATCATGTTTAAAGACCTGAACGATACACCCCGGCATGTGAAAGAACTTGCACGTATCCTCAATGGCATCCGT
The DNA here is from genome assembly GCA_014860585.1 of Bacteroidales bacterium. NCBI lineage: Bacteria > Pseudomonadati > Bacteroidota > Bacteroidia > Bacteroidales > Bacteroidales bacterium. The sequence goes on from JACZJL010000067.1 coordinate 18,549, forward strand.
TGCAGAATCAATCTCATCCGGTTTCACCCCATCCCGAACACGCCACTCAAAGGTTCTGACGATGCCACTATCGAGCAGTTCATGAAAGCCCTGAACCAAAAAGAAATCCGCACAACCATCCGTGCCTCCCGAGGACAGGACATTTACGCTGCCTGTGGATTGCTTTCTACAAAAGAATTGGTAAAAAGGATCAACGAGGATTAGAGTTAGTAAGGATTGTCGGATTGTTGATGGACGTCCGGCATCGGGTTGGCAGGAATCAGTTCACTGCCCTTTGCTCCACGCTCTCTGCTCCCTGCCCCATGCCCTTTGCCCCATGCCCCATGCCCTTTGC
>JACZJL010000068.1 GCA_014860585.1 Bacteroidales bacterium
CCATTCACCACAACATACACATCCACAGCTTTGTCGGGCGCCGGACTTTTTGCCACCGTTTCAACAACCCCGTTAATGGTAATGGGTGTGGTACCGTTGAAAACATCGCCATCAACCGTAACAGTGGCGGTATAATCGGGAACAATCGAAAGTGGCACTGCCTGGGTTGTATTGTTGATCGCAACCAACTCGGCTTTAGCACCATTGGCGTTTACATTGGCGATAATGAAGAAATCACCCACCTTATCGTCGGGTGTGTAGGTGAAATTCATCTGCAATGATTCACCAATGTTTAGAACGGAACCTGTGTACTGAGTAGAGATGAGAAGGTCATCACCGCTAAGCGAATTGTTATCGGATCGGTAAAACTTCACCTCCGCTCCATCGCCGGCAAGGGCAAATCCTTCATTGGAAATGGTGAAACTCATCTGAACCGGATCATTGATGAGTATTTCGTTTTGGGATAATGTCATATTGCCGACTACGTAATCCGGAAGATTCCGGTCGCTTACGATAATCCAACAAGAGCCGGAACTGTATTCCTGTGAAGTGACAGTAATGGTCACAATCTGATCGCCATCTTCGATGCCATCGTCAATTGTATTAAACGGAACGTTAACCGAAGTAGCGCCTTCAGGAATAACGGCGGTTTCCTGTATATCAATCTCATCGGGACTGTTGTGTTGAAGGTTAACCGTTATGGCTTCGCCGCCCAGGGTGTTTCGCGTGATAGTCAATAAACCTGCATTGACAAGATTTTCAGGAACAACGAAAGGATTGGCGGATACTGAGAGCGAAGGTCCGTCATTATCAAGGATTGTTAAGGTTTTGGTATCAGCTCCGCCGGTTCCTGCAGGTGCTCCGCAACCACAGGATGCAATGTAAACAGCAGCAGAAATTTCAACCGTGCGATCGCCATCCAAAATTCCATTATCAACAGCACCCACATTGAACTGTTGCTGATACTGGCCATTCGGAATAGTTACCTGAGACGGGAAGAACAACTGTCCCGAGGGATCAGATGAAATAAGCACAACAATGTTTCCGTTTGCTGGCTGGTCAAGGCTCACCGTTCCCCACGAAGCATAAGGGCCGCCACCTTCAGAAACTGTTTCAGGATTCAGCGTCAGGGTGATTTGTGGCAGATCGTCATCCAGGATAGTGACGGTGGCTGACGAGGGTAAATAACCGGCAACTGTAGCATTGATTACTACATCTTCAGTAAGTTCAGGTGTGGCATTTTGCACCACCGGAATGTCAATTGTTGCCGAGGCCACATCAGCCGGAATAACAATGTTTGCCGGCAGCGTGATCTGATTAGGCCTGGTTGTAAAAAGTGTGACTGTCAAAGGGTTTGCAGTCACCAGATCGCGTGTAACGGTCAACTGGAAAATGTCACCTTCGTTTGCTTCGGTCATGCTCAGGCTTATTGCCAGCGAAGGTGTTTCATCATCAACAATCGTTAGGTTTGCAGCGCCTGTAGGATATCCGGGAGCATCTGCAAAAATCTGCAAGGCAATATTCCCCTCAATCACTGCATTGTTAATCGCTGTAATGCTAAATGGGGCCCCGGCCTGTCCAACAGGAATAATGAGTGTGGATGGGATGGTAACCCTGTTTTCCTCCGAGACGCTCATATTCAATGTCAACGATTGGCTCATATCACCACTCCGGTAAACCATGCAATTCAGCGGGAATGTTGAGTTTTCGTTCAGCGTTGGCTGAGGAATGGAAATGGTTAAGCGTTTTTCAAGTATTACTGTTTCATCCGAAAGCACAGTATTGTTCGCTGCGCCGTTTGGTTTTTCAACCAAAGCAGGATTGGGTGTCAGCCTGATCTGGATAAAGATATCTCCTTCCATGTTCAACTGGGTTGACACGTTGAAGTTTGTACTCATCCCAATGACACCTGCCGGATCAATCACTTCAGTATTCTGAATAAAACCAAGCACCTGGGTTTGCGACCCCGAAATCAGCGCCACACGCTGACTCCAGCCACCAACTCCCGGAGCATCACCTATATTCAGGACATTCCAGCCTATAGTGACGGGCTGACCCGGAATAATATTTCCGCTTAACGACTGAATATTGCTTACTGTCAGATCAGGATAAGGTGGTAAACTTACAACCAGAGGGCTTGCTGTTCCCAGCAGGTTATTGTTTTCATCCGTTTCCTGGATGATATTGTTGGCGTCGGTAACCACAAAAACATAGAAACTCCCTTCAAGATAATCAGCCAGCTTGATGTTCACTGTGTTGATGTAACTCTGTCCCTGGTTGAGGGCGTTTTTGTTGTTTACGGATGCCACTTTTACAGCAGTAACCGGATCGAAAGTTGAAGTCAGCGACAAATAAATGTCATCTTTCCACGGGATAATTCCCGTTCCACCTGTACCGGTATTGGCCACAGTAAATATTATGTCAATGTATTCGCCAGAGTTGGCTGTCTCGGGCGCCACAACACTGTTAACTGTTAAATCCGAAAACACGTTGAAAGAGAATACATGCACCGCACTTTCGCTCTGCGAGCATTGATTGCGTGCGGTAATCTGCCAGTTGTACAGGTAATTCTTGTTCAGGTATTCGGTATAAGTATGGCTTGTGCCTGTAATCCCTGCAACGGTCGGGGTTGCCGGCTTTTGCTGAGAAGTTCTCCAGATATAAAGATCATAGGCAGTTGCATTTGCAGTGGCAGCCCATGAAAAAGTAACCGGTTCAGTTACTCCGGAAGCGCCGTCAGCCGGCAATAATCCGGTAACTACTCCCACTGATGGAAAATTGGTAATTACCTGGTTCAGGGTGTCGTTGCCTGTATTCTGATCGTTACCAAGCAATGTGGACACTTCGAGAGTATAATTACCGATGGCAAAAAAGTTAAGCGTTTGGTTAAACGTGTAGTTTAATGATTGACCTGAAGCCAGCGTTCCGCTCACCATTTCAACGATCTGCGCTCCACCGTTCACCGTAAAACCAACATTAAAGTCAGATTGGGGCAACGTTCCAAAATTGTGCACGGTGACCGACAGCACCTCTTCCTCAGACAAACCACAGCCGTTTTGTGGCGACAGTAAAGCCGTGATGGCCAGGTCGTGTTCGGGAGGCATGCCGACTCCACTCAGAGGAATGATGATTTGACCGATATTGGTCGAAAGGATCATTTGTGCGGTTACAGGATCATAATTCACCGGTGTAAAAGTGACGTCAAATTGCGCCTGTTGACCGAAAGCAATCGTTTGCGGCGGCTGGAGTGTGGAGCTAAATAATGCAGCATTTGTCAGGCTGAATCCATAAACCTCCAAGGCCGAAGTCCCATTATTCCCCAATGAAAAACTGATGGATTCGGAATGATTGACAACCACAGACCCAAATTCGGCTAAAAGTGGATTTAAAACCGGTATTGGTGGGGTAACGCCAAGGCCGGATAACGGAACCTGAATATTTATTGATTTACCTCCTTCAACCGTGATGGTCAGCATCCCTTCAAACAATTGCACCATGTCAGGCTCGAAAACCACCAGCAGCGATTTTTGCGAAAATGGAAACACTTTGTTCACAGTATTCAGACTGTAAAACACAGGAGCGCTGAAGGAAATCCCTGAGATCAGACTGGCTGTGGCGCCGCTGTTGGCAATGACCAGCTCAAAAGTATCTTTCAGCCCGATAAACGTATTTTCAAACTGTATCTGGGTTGGATTCGTTTCAACATTTCCCTCCCCTTCAATGGCGAGGTCCAGCGAAACGGTCTGAACAGGATTATCGATGGCGTTGCTGTTGACCGTGATCTCACGCTGGTAATTTCCCGCAAAAAATCCGGCTGAGTTCAGTTCAAGGGTGACATCCTGCTGCTGACCGGCAGTAAGGTTTCCACTGCCATTGATCACGGATAGATAATCATCAAAAGGAACTGTGGAATTGAGCCGAACCGGGTCACCAAACATAATCCCATTATGGTTGTTGGATGAAGCGTCAGTCACAATATTCCCGGTAGGACTGATAAACGGGAAATATAGCAGCAATTCAGGCTCAGTCCCCAGAAGCGACTGCGACATCGCACTCTGTATTTCCGATTGGTTTCTGGCTATGTTCCAAACCCTTATTTCATCAACCAAGCCATTGAAATAACTGAATTGGTAAGACCGGCCAACCCTGAGATTATCTGTGTTTGTAAGGATAGTAAACGGAGCGAACGTTTGTTCTGCTTCGGGATTACCGTTCACGAAAATACGCATCGTACTTCCGTCAAACGTTGCAGCCACATGATACCATTGGTTTTTAGCAGCTACGAGGTTCGAAGTAACAACAAACTGGTTGTTGAGCTTGAACTCAAACCGGCTGCCGCTATTCACATAAAACCTGTATTTCCCTTCTGTTGAGTTTTCTTTACCAATGATAAATTCGTTGGTGTTGTCATACAAATAAACCCAAGCTTCGAGTGTCAGCGCATCGGAAGGATTGAGTAATTCGGAATGGTTTACGTTGATGTAATCCCCGCTTCCATCCAGATGGAGCATGTATGGGTTCACAGGATTAACTTCTGTATCAAATTCAAGGACAAGACCACCGGTATTCTGCACTGCAACCGATTCCTGCCCGCTATCACCCGACTGCAATGTTGAACTGACAGCCAATGGGAAAACCGACATCTTTGGCGGTTCAACCCCTGTCCCGGCCACAACGATAGGCAAAGCCGGATTCCCTGCATCATTGGAATTAATGGTCAGAATACCGGAATACTGCTGGGAAGCAAGCGGGGTAAAAGAAATATTTAACAAGGCTGCGTCTCCGGGAGGAACAATGAAACCGGAGTTATCAACTGAGAACACAGCAAACTGACTTTGAAGATTCACCGAATAGACTTCAAGATCATCGCAGCCACCATTGGCCACAGTAAGTTGTCCAACGTAGGTTTCTCCAACGTTTACTGTTCCAAGGTTGAGAAAATCATTGCAGACAATAACTGGTTCTCCGGTGATGGTCAGGGTGTAAATCACTTGTACCATCGGTTCGTCCGGGTCGTTTGACTGGATCGAAAGCATTGCTTCATGCACTCCGGCAAACAAATCGAAAGTAGAAATATTGACATTGATGGTTGTGCTTTCTCCACCCGGAACTGTCGCCTGCAAAGGATTGGCTACCAACCAGGTATTGTCTGACGTGATCGATACCGAAAGGATGTCCTCTCCCTGATTTTCAATAGTAAAGGAAGAATTCAGCTCATCATTACATGGATGGGTAAAACTGAACGAAGTTTCAGCAAGGAAGATGTCAGGAGGGGTAATTCCCAAACCTGATAAGGGCACTTCAAAACTGGCCGCATTTCCTGCATTCGACTCCACTAAAAGTGTGTCATTGGCCTGTCCGGGCAATAGCGGTGTAAATTCGACCACCACCGGCACGGATTGGCCGGGTGGAAGGGTTATCGGCAATGATTTGCTCCCGAGAGCATAGCTGAAACCATTGGCAATACCACCGGCTACACTGATGTCTGTAATGATCAGATCCTTCGTTCCGATATTTTTCAGGTTGAAAGTTTGCTCACCAGTTTCATTTACTACCACCTGGCCAAATTCAACTACAGGCACGGAGGAAGAGATCTGCGGATTGCCGGTTACGTTCATCGAAACGGGAACAGTAACAGGCGAGTTGCCGGGGGTATTGTTGTTTATGAGCAGGTCAAACCCGTAGAGGCCGTCGTTTAATCCTTCGGAATTAAAGGTTACAGTGATTTCAGCAAATTCACCCGGAGCAATCGTTCCTGAGGAGGGTGAAAGTGCGATCCATTGGATATCTGCGGCCGGAACAAGCGCTTCCGGTTGCCCTGGCGGTGTCCAGTAAAGATAAGCTTGAGCACCTCCGCCATTTTCATAAAATTGGAATTCCAATTCGTGCAACCCGGGAGTTAATACGATCGAACCACTATGACTTACTCCTCCCATATCATACCACTGGTCAATAATAAGCTGACCATCTATATAAAGTCTTTTACCATCATCTGTAACACTTCTGAACTGGTAAGTGCCGGCGGTTTCAGCTAAGATCAGCCCTGTCCAGATCACCTGGAAGTCATCACTGCCCACACCATTTCCAGGGCCGCCGCTACCCCAGTTGCTATCGATAAATTCGTCTTCCGTTTCAAAAATAAAAGGTCCTATGGGAGGAGAGGCGCCTGTTCCGGGGCTGTAATAATAGCTTGCCGTAAACATTCCGTTTGAATAAGTATCGGGAATGTTATACTGAAGCGCTTCAACCCCGTTGTTGGAAATTGTTAAGGTTACGTCCGTTGATTCAGGTTCTTCAACAGCAACAAAAATTTCCATCGGGTCAACCGAAATTTCCGGCAAACCAAACTCAAGGTTAACAACGGTAAATTGTCCGTAACCAAAATTTCCGTTGCCTACAACGTAAGTTGGGGTGGCGGAAAGTTCGGTTGGGAAGCCATTGATTTCTGTCCAAAGTTTGAACGACATCGGGTTTCCGGGGGTAAAGCCGGGAAGACCGTTTGGTAAATCCTGTTGCCAGGCAATAATGGTATGCTCATCGGTTACTCTCCAGTCTGGAACAATAGATGCATTACCAGTCAACGTTCCATGGTTTCCATTTATGGAAATATCGTTGGCCGTATTTGAATTAAAATTCCAATAACCGGCAAGCCCCGGTTCGCTGCCTGAAAGAGAGCTGTACATACCGGTCTGAATTTCTTCTTCTGTTCTGGCATAGTTCCATAAGCGAATTTCGTCCAGATTGCCATTAAAATAATTCGCATCGGCAGAATGCCAACTTCCAATTTTAACAGGTTGATTGTTTTGCCTTAAATTACCTGAAGCGGGCAGGTTAATCACTTCATCACCATTAATATAAAGTCTGATAAGACTGCCATCATACGTTGCCGCTACATGGTGCCAAACGTTATTCAAAATTGAGGTAGGACTGTTGACCGGGAAGCTGGTTCCGCTGGTGTTTACAAAATTGAAATGCAGCGTGCCATTATCTGCTATGTGAAAATTGTAACTCCAGTCACTTATATTTGTCCATCCAATTTTACCAATTATACACCTGTAATCACCTGCATACGAATTGGTTTTCACCCATGCTTCAATTGTCAGCTGGTTACCCGGCAAATCTAAACTACTGTGATCAGGTATTTCAACAAAATCACCATTACCATCAAGTCCCAGTACTTTTTCGGCAGATGAGAATGCATTCGATCCGACACTTTGCCCGTTATCCATTACCACCAGTTCATCCCCGGGTTTGATGGCGCCCGGAGCCAGGTTTGTACTTTGAACAATGATCGTGTAAGGTAATCCGGTTGGATCAACCGTATTGAAATGATCTTCGATTCCAATACCTATTAAACTTACCTGCTTTTGTGGGGCATTAGAATTAATGGTCATCATCGCATCAAACAGTCCTTTGCTGACTGGCAGAAAAGTGACCAATACTTCCATTTGGTCGTTGGTGTTTTGCAGTGAAAAGGATGTGGGAATTGCTGTAAATGCAGCATTGTTAAAGGTGATATTGCTTACCGTGAGCGCCGAGGTTCCGGTGTTAATAACAATGATGGAATGTGTTTCAGGCGAACCGATTTCTACACCTCCAAAATTCATCTGACTAACTGAAGTGGCAATATTTGAAGCGCCAGCCGGAAGGGCAAATCCTTCGAGGCTGATCGGTATCTCAGTTTCATCCGGATCGTTGCTTTGAATCAACAACACTGCTGAATAGCCCCCCGCAGTTGCCGGTGTGAATGTAACCTGAAACTCTGCCGACTCAGCCGGAGCTATTGTACCACCGCTGATATTCGTTGAAAAAGCTGCTGAATTATCACTTAGAGTAAAGTGAAGAGGTGCATTTCCCTGATTCGAAATCTCAACACTGTTCACCACACTTGACCCGACAGTTACCTGCCCGACATAAAGATTTTCGATGGGCACAACGATATCAGGTTCAAGACCTGAAGTTCCCTCAAGATTTACAACAGACATCTGCCCAAACCCAAAAGTACCATTTCCGATAAGGTATTCAGGTACGGCTTCCACTTCAACCCAATTATCGTAAATCTCAGTCCATACTTTGAAAGACATCGGATTTCCCGCTGTGAATCCCGGCAAGCCAAGTGCATCGTCTTTTTCCCAGGCCGTGATCAGCATGTTGTTGAAAATTTCTCCATTCTGTGGTCCCAGTAAACTGGCACTTCCAACGAGGTACGAAAGAGTGGATCCGGCCACAAGATTGTTAAAGTTCCCATCGTTGAAATTCCAGTAGCCCACCAGGTTTGGCTCATTGCCGTTCAATTGTCGATTCATATCCGACTGAATTTCAAATACTGACCTGGCTTTACTCCAAACCCTCACTTCGTCGATGTTTCCATTGAAAAAATAGGAATGTCCGCCGCTGCCGCCATATGCGCCAATGATCTGACCAACCTGACCTGTTCTGAGCGGTTGGCTGAAGGCTTTGGAGGCCTTCAACAGTCCATTGACATAAATCGCTTTTTGTACTCCATTGTAGGTGACTGTAATGTGATTCCATTTATTATTCTGAATGCCAATGGATGACCAATTTACATAGAAATCATCATATCCTCCTGATGTTGGATAGGTCCTGAAATTGATGTTGCCTCCTTCAAAAAATAATGAGTATTGGCTATTCACTGGCCCCTTTTCAAAAATAAATCCATTCTGGTTGAAATTAGAAGAAAACACCCAGGCTGAAATGGTCATCTGCTGCAGATCGAAAGCGGATGAATTATCGTTGATCACATAACCATTGGATCCGTTAAGCTGAAGGCTGTTTCCTCCGCCACCGGCAATCCCCAGCCCAACACAAAGTTCATCGTCAAACACAGCAATTTCATCCCCAACAATGGGACTAAATCCATCAATATCAATTTCCTGCGCTAAAATCATGTAAGGTTTGCCTGTTGGCGCAACACTGGTAAAATGCCCCTGTGAAGCGACACCATAAACAGGGATTACATAATTCTGTACATTGTTTTGAATAGTAAGTTGTCCATAATATCCTCCCGGTTGGGTGGGTGAAAAGAGTACGGTTACGTTAGTATTTTCACCCTGACCCAACGTAAATGAAGTGCTCCCCAAAATCGTAAAAACAGCATTTGAGGATACAATACCGGTGATGGACAAATTTCCGTTGCCGGGATTCAAAATATTGAAAATCATAGTCTTCGTTGTGTTCATGGCAATTCCTCCAAAGTTGAGGCTCGAAGGTGTTACCACGATCTGAGGAGTTGGCTGAGGAAGCCCTGTTCCATAAAGTGGGATTGAAACTGAAGGCATATCAGGAACGTCTGTGTTAAAAGTCAGCAAATCGCTGTATGAGGTTACAGCAGTCGGTGTAAAAGTAATCCAAAGTGTGTCCTTTTCCCCTGGAGCAATTAAGAGAGCATTGGTTGACCTGGTAAACTGCTGTTTTGAATTTTGAATTGAAGTAATGGACAAAATTGCTGTTCCGTTATTTTCGAAAGCGAGCGGCAGACTCAGGCTCTGGTTGACTACAACCGTATTGAAATTGATGATCTCTGCCGAAATCGTGATTTCCGGAACAAGATTCGTTGTCACAGAGAGATTAACCGCACTGAAGGGTACAAATCCAAAATTACCGTCACCCCTTACCATGGTTTTGGTAGCATCAAAGTTTCTGATCTCTGAATGCCAGGGCATATGGTATTTAAACGACATTGGATTTCCGGGTGTAAAACCAGCGAGATTTTGTCCCGGATCAGCCTGCCATGCAACGAGGTTCTGGCTTGGCGATCCATCATAAAATGCTGTGCCAACGCACAATTCACCGTCGAATACACCTATCTGTGCTCCGACAGGTATGTTTTCACCATTGATCTTTAGTTCAGCCAACACAATATTATAAGGTAACCCTGTTGGAGGAACCGGTTCAAAAGGCTCCCCTCCGGGAGTATATGGAAACACCGGTGCAGAAGAAACTATAAAGGCAGTATTACCATTCACAGTCCCATTGTGTACGTTGGGCGAGTTATCAACGATGGTAGCTCCCGAGCCTTCATCAAATGGCCAATAGCCTGCCAACCCGGTTTCTGCTCCTGTTAAACCAGCATTTTTGTAAGCAGCAATATCAGAGGCACTTCTGGCAATATTCCAAATTCTCACTTCATCGAGCATACCGTGAAAATCACTCACATAACCCCTCCCGATATAAAATGGAAGAGTTCCACTCTGTGCATTGGGATATTGAGCATCTGCTACTGCCACCTGCACGCCATTAAAATACCAATACAATTTCATTGCCGATAAATCTCTGACAAGTGCAATGTGGGTCCAATCGTTTACTGGGATTGGAGGCGAGGAAAAACCCTGGTAAGGGCTGTTGTTTCCGCCGCCTGTTCCATAAAAATAGCTGATGGTTCCATCGGTTTCCAGCGTCATTGTCCCCTCGCCGGCATAAGCCTTGGCAATAGGATTTCGACGGGCGTTCATGGAATAGGGATGAATCCACATCTCGATGGTTTGACTACCGGTAATTTGTAGCCCTGCCGGATTGCCAAAGTTCACAAAATCGCCGCTCCCGTCAAAGGTCAGGGCATAGTTTTGTGATTGTACGCTATAAAATGATCCTGCAAAAAGGATCATCAGCAAGACTGATCTGGCCAGTCCGTATTTTTTGTTAAATTGATTTGCTCCCATAATTCAAAGTTGTTTTGATGCTTAAAAAATTATCAAATAACGATCAAAAACCGGTGAAAAGCTGATTCATCAATAATCACCAGATTATTGCAGAATAATGACTTTTTCAGTAATCACCGAACCGGTTGTCTCTGCAATGATGAAGTAAACCCCCGGGTTTAACTTCTTACCATAATGGTCTGTGCCATTCCAGTTCAGGCGATAGGTGTCGGCAGGAAGTTGATCATTGGCAAGAGTTTTAACCAAACGACCTGTATTGTCATAAATATTAACCTTCACCAAATCCTCTTTGAAAAGCTCAAGAACAACAGCAGTTGCATCCTTAAATGGATTGGGGAGAACATCAAAGTTGAAGGGTTCTTCAACTGACGGGATCACCTCAAGCACAACTGTAGCATAGTTTCCTTCACCAAAATAGGGTTTTGCACCGGAAAACTTTTTCAGCACATGCTTCGTGGCCGCACCATTGCTTTGACGATAAACCTGGGCTGACATCAGATTACCGGCGGTAAATCCGGTCAGATTCTGGCCCTCATCTTTCTGCCAGGCAGTAATCATCAGGTGCTCGTTACCATCATAAATGGCCGAACCAACACACAGATTCCCATCAAACAACCCAATCTCGTCTCCCAATTCCAGGTTGTAGGGTGATTCCTGCAGCGATTTGAGCGTCACAACAACTGCGTAGGGTAAACCGGTTTCAATATAATTAAATACACCGGATTCTGTCAGAACGGGCAGTTTTCTTTTTCCCGATTCCTGAACAACGCCTGACTTGGAACCAGCTGGCGGATAATTAAAAGTCATCGGAGCAGCTCCTGACAGCGCAATTTTGTAACCCAGGCCAGGCTGCATGTTGCCAATGGTGTTGATGCTTTGTGAAGGAATCCATGAAGCACCTGAAGCGGCCTGAACGATGCTGATTTCATCCTCCAGTCCGGCAAAAACATCCGTTACTGCAACCGGAGTACGGCTTAACACTGAGATATAATTCCATTTATTGGGCTCAACGGTAATGTCCCAGTCTTCAATGCGGATATAGGTTCCTTCGTAGTCAATAGTTTCGTTTTGATCACTATATAGATAGAATCCATCAAGAAAATTGATGTCACCTATAGTATTGATGTTGTAACCGGGGATCACCACCTGACCCTCGTCATTGTAAACAATCTGCAATCCCTCCATCCCTCCGAATACCGTCCATGCATTGGCATATCTTGGGAACAGGTTGAACGAAACGAGGTTGAACTGACCACTTGTTACTGCAACACTCTGAATGTTGAACACCGATGCTTCAAGCGCAACCACAGAAAAAGCGCCATGGCCAAATGTATCATCTCCGATAAACCAGGTTTCTTCCGCTTCGTTGGTCTCAAGATCGGCTGAAGTATCGTACAATCTGAACGACATGGGATTTCCCGGAGTAAAACCCGGTAAACTCTGGCCGGCATCACTTTCCCATGCTGTGAAAGCAAAATTGAAAGTTCCGTTAAAAATACCCGCTCCAACGCAAAGTTCGCCATCAAAAACACCGATTTCATCGCCCACCTGGATCGTCACTCCATCAATCTTAGCATCTTTGATTACGATTGTATAAGGCTTGCCTGTTTCAGCTACCGGGGTAAAGTAAACAGGAGTTGCAGGAACGGTTTCGCCATATTGAACAAAAAATTCCAAATCCACCTCTTGCTTATCAAGATCATCTGAGAAAAGCTTTGAGGTAAAATATCTGGAAGTCATATCTGTCCGGTTGACGAAAGTTATTGGAATCACCTCCGTTTGCCCGGGGGCAATTTGATAGCTGGTCTGGGGTACAGTAAATAATGTAAAAGGAAGTGCACCTGATGATTGAAGGTTTACCTCACCAACGGGAGTCCCCGTTATGCCATACTGAGAATAATCGTTAAAATCATCTTGTAATGGCCAGTATCCGATTAGTCCGGATTCATTTCCAAGAAGAGAAGAATACATCGAATTTTTAATCTCATCCTGAGTACGTGCTACATTCCAAAGCCTGGCTTCTGCCAACCTGCCATTCATATAATAAACATTCTCTCCGGCTCTTCTGCCAAATTCAAAAGCGTAAAGATGAAAATCGGGTATCGGGCTGGAAACTGCATCTGTAGCCGACCAGACAAACTCACCATTAACATATAATTTCAGGGTGTTGCCTTCCCAGGTCAAAGCCACATGATACCATTGGTTGGCATTAATTGTCTGATTTGTTGACCAACCCTGGTAACTGCTACTACTAATTGTTCCATAACCTTTATAGAAATAAACACGTTGACTACCATCAATTACCAATTGATAGTTACGGTAATTTTTCCCAAAAAATTCAAAATGGCCACTGCCCTGGCGATAAATCCAACACTCCATTGTCAATGCACTCATCCCGTGTAAATGATTCTGATGACCATAGCTGATAAAATCGCCACTGCCATCAAAATAGGCAAATGCCGGACTTGGATTCCCTTCGGCAAACTGCATATTAAGGTCTCTTGAACCACTGTTAGTGATTTCGAAATTCTCATTCTTACTTGGTTGTCCTGCCGGGATCAAAACACTAAATGAGCCCGGATCATAATCAAAGGTTGCCACGCCCGGCTTCTCGCTTACTTTAGGTGCGTATTGGGATTCATAACTGGGATAATTTCCTGTAACGGTAAAATCATACAAGGTGTTATTTGTCAAACCGGTAACATCGATCGATGTATTGGCTGTACTACCAAAAAGTGTGTAACCATTTTCTGCTTCAGCTTCTTTATAATACACTTTATAGCTGACAAGTGAATCATTGGCAACCGGCTCCCATTCGAGAGAAACCTGCTGATTATCATACCCTGTAGTAAAAACCATGTGTGGATTGCCCAATTCGAAAGGGAATGCACCAATATCCGAAACCGAGCCATCAGGATCAGTTGCCCCTTCTGCACCTCCGTTAATACATTTTGACCCGTTCTGCAGGCCAAAACTTTGAGGCTCAATTCCCACAAACAATGGATCCTCGTTTATGTTACGGTAGATGTCGCAGGTGGCGTTGTTATTCGGATTAAGGGAAAGGAAATTCCAGGTGGCAGCAGGAAAGTGTGCCAGGTTATTAATAGCACCTGAAGTATTACCATAAACATTGTTGTTTTCAAACGTCTCAACTGCTATATTGGTAAAAATTCCCCATTGACCATTATTGGAAATGATATTGTTAGTTATGATCTCAGTTCCTGGCATGTCATTATAAATTCCATGCCGTCCATTGTTTGAAACGGTATTGTAAGTGATGGTTGGGTTTGTCTCGGCGGGGCCCCAGTTGTAACTGTTTTTGTGTATTCCGTCAACTGTGTTGTTAACGATCAGGTTTTTGGTGATTGTGGTCTGGCAATAGTGACTTGACGTATTAAAAACAATGCCATACTGGTTGTTGTTGAATTCATTCCCTTCAACTAGAGCATCGCAGTCATAGTAATACTCAATTCCAGTACTATTCTGAGTGAACAGGTTATTAATGATCTGTGGATGTGTTTGATGATACAAATAAACACCCCTGGTATTGGAAATGAAAGAGCTGTTAGCAATATATCCTCTTCCCCAGTTTGTGTTAAAAAATACACCCTGAGATGAATTGTTAGAAAAAGTACATCCATCCGCAATAATATCTGAATTATTTTCGAGGTAAACTCCAGACTGCCCATAAGAAACTGTTGAGGATGATATCGTCAGTTTAGAGTAATTATTCATGTAAACACCTTCGTTGGCAAAATTGGAGATAGTGCAATTCTCAGCCGTTACATAGGAAGCCTGCATGTGAATCCCATCATCGCTGCAGTTTCTGATTTCCGAGTCTTTGATGGTTGAACTATAAGAGTTGGCAAAATAAAATCCGTAACGCCCGTGCCTGCGAATCAGGCTGTTTTCAACCTGCGGCCCGGCCCATTCACAAAAGATTCCGTCGTTGGCATATTCAACTTTTGTGTACTTTAAAAAGGAGTTGTCATTGGCAGCATCATAAAAACGGATGCGCTGCCATTGATTTACACCCTGAGCCTGATTTGCCGGACCCGAAGTGAACACAATCGTATCGCCTTCAGCTCCATTTGCTGCGAGATAACCATACACAAATAAATTATAATTGCCTAAAAAGCGGATGACTGTTCCCGGATCAATAATGAGCGAGTCACCGTTGGGAACGGTAATATCACCCGAAACACTCATGAACCCGCTCCAGTTCCCCGACACATTACCCGAAACCGTGGTTCCAAGATCATACAGCGTTGTCTCACCCAGGTCTGTATTTTCGATCAGGGTAAGGTTTTCATGGATCAACGGGGTTTGAAATCCCGGGCGGCTCATCCTCACCGAGTAAACGCCAGGGATCAGGTCGTTGATCTCGAAATAACCCAATGCATTGGTTAAAACACTGTCAGCGACAGCGCTTGGCGAAACAGGAACAAAATTGATCTTAATGTTCGCATGGTTGAAACGAGCTTCAAGATAAGCATAACCCGTGATGGTTAACTCACCTTCTCTATTTTGAGGAGGTAATCCCTCATTGGCAAACAGGTTATCATTTACTGTGGCTGCAAGCATGAATAAAGCCAGCATCGAAAGCGTAAAGAACTTTTTCATTGTAATGGATTTTTAAGATTAATATTGATTTAAATTTTAATTCATCAAATAAGTAAATGGAAGTTCATCAGATTAAATCCCTAAAATTCAATGTCGGGGATTTAATGGACAGGAACTTTTAAACCGATGCAAATTTACACTCTTAAGATTACGGAAGGCAAGTATTAATTATTAAAGTATCTAAATTATTGTTAATGTTTTGTTAAAAAAGCGATTCATGATCTTTTCTCAACTTGGCTTTTCATTTATTGGAAATTACTTTTACCGGATTAAACAAAAAAAGTCCCGTTAGTTAACAGGACTTTATAGAGAAAAATTCATTTCAGGTCTTTAAAAAACAATCTCATAAATCCTGCTGATGTCACCACCTAACTGGTTGATTGAAATGTACTTGCTGTAACGGTTGAATTCTTTGCCCTCAAAGAAAATCAGGATACAGGGGTTGGCAAACACGCCAAAATGGGCTGGAAAAGCAGGATTGGTTTCGGAATTGACAAAAACCAGCTTCATTTCAGGAAAATCCTCATCAATCAACTGCTGAACCTTTGGTCGGAGACTTACACAAGGAGCACAACGATCATTGTAAAAGTAAACCGCAACTCCCTTTTCGTTTCTGATCATTTCCTGGATTGCTTCAAGAGATGTGATTTCGTTTGTCATTTCAATTCAAATTTTGAATAAAACCATCAAAAGGCCACTTTTATTTTCATGCCTGAGTTTTGAAGAGAAAATCTGTAGCTCAATTTACCTTTGTCAGGCTAATAGACCGGCTTGTCATTAAAAATTAACCAATACTCCATCACTCCATTTTCTTATTGAAGAAAAAAACCGGAAATCATTTTTTTGACCTCCGGTTTTTCATTAAATATTATGTTGTTCTAAATCAGCCCTTTTGCATGTTTTTCTTTAATCACCTTGAGCATATCCTGGGTCATGTTGTCAAGTTCCCATTTTGGGTTCCAGCCCCATTCTTCGCGGGCTGCTGTGTCGTCCATCTTATTTGGCCATGAATCGGCAATCCCTTTTTTAACTGGGTCAACATCATAATCCATTTTGAAATCAGGCATGTATTTTTTTATGGCATGGAAAAGAATTTCCGGGTCAAAACTCATGGCTGTGATATTGAAACAGTTTCTGTGTTTAAGTTTCGAAGCATCGGCTTCCATCAGGTCGATGGCAGCATCCAGTGCATCGGGCATGTACATCATATCAAGGAATGTCCCTTTTGGTAACGGGCAGGTGAAATGACCTTCTTTAACCGCTGCGTAATAAATTTCTACAGCGT
Organism: Bacteroidales bacterium; assembly: GCA_014860585.1. Lineage (NCBI taxonomy): Bacteria > Pseudomonadati > Bacteroidota > Bacteroidia > Bacteroidales > Bacteroidales bacterium. The sequence goes on from JACZJL010000068.1 coordinate 16,588, forward strand.
AATCTGTAGTACCTCCCCCCGGAAGAGTGAGGTTGGAAATAATTCCCGGATAGCGAACTCCTCTTGTGTCAACGCCAAAGCGTTTAAAGTAATAATCACTCAGTAGTTCGGCAGCTACTTTTGTTACGCCATACATTGTACTGGGTCGTTGTATGGTATCCTGTGGTGTATTGTCGAGTGGAGTACTCGAACCAAAGGCGCCGATTGAACTGGGGAAAAATACGGCGCAATTGTGTTCACGGGCCACTTCCAAAACATTGTAAGCGCCGTTAACACCTACGTTCCATGCGGCCTGTGGATTTCTCTCAGCAACCGCAGAGAGTAATGCTGCAAGGTTATAGATCGTATCAATTTTGTATTTTTTTACTACTTCCACAATACGGTCAACATCAGTTGCATCCACAATTTCCAATGGGCCACTTTCGGCAAGTTCCGGCGAAGGGGCTGTTTTGCGATACCCGGCCACAACGTGATCGTTACCATACCTTTTGCGAAGCTCCATGGTCAATTCCGAACCTATCTGTCCTACTGATCCGATAACAAGAATATTTTTCATAAAGATTAAAAAATTAGTTTTGTGTTAATTAAATAACAAGTTAGGCGGCAAAAGTATAATTTTTTCTTTTAGAGTGGGTTAAAACCAAAAAAATCGTGAGGCGATCGCATCCCAAAATAAAAGAAAGCACTACATTTGTCGCCTGTTAAAAAAAGAACAAATTGTTTTTAAACACTCTAAAACACAGTAAAAATGTACGGGAAAATTAAAGATCATCTGCAAAAAGAGCTCACCGATATTCGGGAAGCCGGCCTTTTCAAAAAAGAACGGATTATTGTATCACCGCAGCAAGCCGAAATCAGGCTTGACACAGGTCAGGAAGTTTTAAATTTCTGCGCCAACAATTACCTGGGATTATCCAACCATCCTGCCTTGGTAGCAGCCGGTAAAGAAGCACTCGACACCCACGGCTACGGAATGTCGTCAGTTCGCTTTATCTGTGGTACAACCGATCTTCACAAAACCCTTGAAGCAAAAATTGCCGAGTTTTTCGGCACCGAAGATACTATCCTATATGCTGCATGTTTTGATGCAAACGGAGGTGTGTTTGAACCACTGCTTGGCGAACAGGATGCCATCATTTCCGATTCGCTCAATCATGCATCAATCATTGATGGCGTCAGACTTTGCAAAGCTCAGCGTTTCCGTTATCAAAATGCCGATATGGCCGATCTCGAAGCTCAACTGATTGCTGCAAAAGATTGCCGCTTTAAAATAGTTGTAACCGATGGGGTCTTTTCGATGGACGGCAATGTTGCTCCTATGGATAAAATAGTTGCATTATGCAAAAAATATGATGCCATGGTGATGGTTGACGAGTGCCACTCAGCTGGTGTTGTAGGCGAAACCGGCCGTGGGGTAACTGAATTGTTTAATGTTCGCGGAGAAGTGGACATTATAACCGGAACATTGGGAAAAGCCTTCGGCGGCGCTATTGGAGGTTTCACAACCGGGAGAAAAGAAATCATTGAGTTACTGCGCCAGCGCTCGCGTCCTTACCTGTTCTCCAACTCCATTCCTCCTTCTGTAGTAAGTGCCGGAATCAAGATGTTCGATATGATGGCCGAAACACACGAACTACAGGATAAACTGCACGCCAACACCGACTATTTCATGACAAAAATGAAAGCCGCCGGTTTTGATATTAAACCCACTAAATCAGCCATTTGCGCTGTAATGCTTTACGATGCCAAACTTTCACAGGTAATGGCATCCAAACTGCTTGAAGAAGGAATTTATGTGATCGGGTTCTACTACCCGGTTGTTCCAAAAGACCAGGCTCGCATCAGGGTTCAACTTTCAGCAGGTCATGACAGGAAACACCTCGACACAGCAATCAACGCTTTTATAAAAGTTGGTAAAGAATTGGGAGTTATTAAATAACCCCGACAGATTTATCATTAAAAAAGGCAGCCTGAAGTGGTTGCCTTTTTTTGTCTATCGAAAAAATATTCCGCGTCATTAAAAAAATTAAGCCGCAGATTTTTAAGTCTGCGGCTCGTCTTTTCAAAATCAAACCAATCCATTAACTCAAAGTTAATACCATGAAAAAAACTACTCCTAATATTATAACGGAACGAATGTTTGCTTGATGATACTCTCGGTCGCAATCAGCAGGATGATGAAGGCAGCCAGCAAAACGTAAAAGGATGCTTTTGAGTTTACATTCACCTTCTCACTATTACTGATAACCAAAAGCAGATTTCTGATACTTTCCATTGAGATTTAAATTTTGTTTGATAATAAGATGAAGCAACCGGAAAATTGGTTGCGTTTACTCCAATCTTTTTTAAATCGTCTCCGCCTGAAAACTCCCGAAAATAGATTTTCATTGATTTTTTTACCCCCAGGCTGTCTCATAAGTCTTTCACTTTGATTTTCAACGTTTTTAAACCCTTGATCCCTTCCCAAAGGTCCGAAGGATTCTCCAAAGGAGTTCTTTGAACCTTTGGAGGATGCCTTTGGTAAAAGGGAAAACGTTGAAAATCAGGCTCCAGGAATTTATCCCGAGACTTTGGGAGGGTTGGGGTCAGCAATGATTTTCTACATGAGTAGTTTTGTGGCGGAGACTAAGTCGATGGGAAAAACCAACTCTTCTTTCTATCAAATTAAGTATCAACGCAACCATATTTTTTAAATAGACGTCTAATATTAAACTTTTACGAGCGTTCTTTGAATGTTTTGACTTAAATTTGGAAATCAGAAATTCCATTGCGTTTTGGATCAGCAAAAAATCATCGAAGAATGCATCAAAGGCAAGAGTAAGGCACAGCAGGAATTGTTCAACCATTTTGCTGATGAAATGTTTGGCGTTTGTCTCTATTATTCGCCAAATCGCTCCGATGCCGAGGATACATTGCACGAAGGTTTTCTTAAAGTTTTTCAAAATATTAAAAGCTTTAAGGGAGAAGGTTCATTTAAAGGCTGGATCAGAAGGATTCTGGTGAATACAGCATTGGAAAAATACCGGAAGAAAAACCCGTTGTACCTCCTTGATGATCAGCATCTCGAAATTGCTGACAACATTGACCGCGAAGACATCATCAGCAACATTACAGCCGACGACCTGATCAGCCTGATCCAGGAGCTTACACCCCAATACCGCATGGTGTTCAACTTGTATGCTCTCGAAGGATTATCGCACAAGGAGATTTCCGAAAAGCTAAATATTTCCGAAGGAACTTCCAAATCCAACCTTGCACGTGCCAGGGGGATTTTGCAGCAAAAAGTCAAAGCTTATTTTTATGTTTCATCCAAACAAATGAATGTCTGACAAGAATTATAATATTGACAAGCTATTTAAGGACTACCTTTTAGGCCACAAGGCTAAAGCCCCTGCCGATGCATGGGAACGGCTTCATGGTGAGCTGCACAAAAGTGGCCAAACCCGACCTGTATGGATCTGGCGTTCGGTGGCTGCCGTTCTGCTGCTGCTGATCACTTTTTCAGCTGGGTATTTTTTGTCAGATTATCAAAAATCCGGAATCCGGCAATTTACCTCATCTACACCGGCTAAACAAAATAAACCCGATGCTACAGCCACGGATGTTGACAGGGAAATCATTTCCACTGATGAACATGATGAAATTTCTGAAAATTTGGTCACAACCAATGAAATTAACCAATCCGCTCCTGAAAATGTAAGGCAAACGAAACCTGAAAATAAATCCATTCACCCTGAAAAAGTCCCATCCAATCAACAGTTGACTTTAAATAATGAGCCCGTTCAAACTGATTTAGAATTAGAAGAAGTTTCCACGCCTGTTGAAGAAGAAATGGCAGTAGTTACATCTAAAGAACAAAATGGTAATCATGATGAAACTTTTAACGCTGAAATTTCTCCTATTGACCCCAAACAGATAGAAGTGCAGGCTAATGATGTTTCGTTTCCGGTAAATAAATTATTTGAAGATCCTGCTTTTCTGCAGCAACTCCTGGTAGCTGAAGACCTGTATAGATTTGAACCGGATAATGCTAAAAGTAAAAATTCATCCTCCAATTGGAGTATTGGTGGCAGAATTTCACCCCTTTATTCATACCGTGCGCTGAGTGGGAGCGGTTACGAAACAACCGGTGATCCAGTGGCTCAGGAGTATTTTGATGACGTTGAAAATGGCATTCTTACAGTGGCTGCCGGGATTAGTCTCGATTATAAATTCAGTAACCGGTGGAGCCTTGGATCCGGCATGTATGTTTCGAGAACCGGGCAGGAAAACAACGAGGTGCTCGCCATTGCTGTTCCCGGCTCCAGCGGGATGTACAAGCTGGCTACATCCGCAGGTACAGTGACGATTAATCCAAAGAAATTCGAATCGGTAATGGTTGAACAGCAGGCATCTATTAAAGACACCATACCTGGTGGATATACAGTTTCGGGTACATTTGTCCAGAATCTTGACTATTTTGAAGTGCCTTTCATCATGCAGTATAAGTTGACAGATCAGAGGTTTTCAATTCATCTGAAAGGAGGATTAAGTCCTGGTATTCTTATTAACAATCGTTCCTATTTTGAAGATGATGGAGTTAAGCTGCAAACCGGAGTTGTGGAAAATATTAATCCAATGATCCTCAACAGTTTAGTTGGTTTTGGCTTTGAATATTCTATCTCTGAAAAAGTTTCCGTTAATCTTGATCCTGCCTTCAAGTACTCATTGAGTCCTGTCAATCAGGACAGTAAACTGAGTGCACATCCGTATTCCTTTTCCTGGTTTACGGGTATCAGCTATAAGTTTTACTAACGGTTTTCAGAATTTATTAACCAACACTGAATGGTTGAGCGGGGAATGCTAATTTTGCCGCTTTATCAAATCATAGGTATGATTGAAGCACTCTATCAAAGCATTCTTCAAAACATTTCGTTTGCTGCTCTCTTTTTTACATTCCTTTTTGTGCTGATTATTCAGTTGTTTTATTTCTGGATTTTTTTTAGCAGACTGGCCTTTGCTAAACAAACATTAAAAAGGGAAGACAAGCCTCCAGTTTCGGTAATCATCGTAGCTAACAATCAATACGAAGACTTGCGCAAGAACCTGCCCGAGATATTAAACCAGGACTATCCAAATTATGAAGTTGTAGTAGTGAATGAAAATTCGGAAGACGGGAGCGACGAGCTTTTAGATAGATTTTCAGAACAATATTCCCATTTGAGAATTGTGGAGATGAAGCAAAGTCTCAATTGGTTCAAAGGACGGAAGTTTCCACTTTCGATTGGCATAAAGTCGGGGAAACACGACATCCTTTTATTGACTGATATCCGTTGCCGGCCGATAAGCAGCCGTTGGATCAGCGAAATAGTTGCAGTATATGGCGATCACACCGAAATTGTAGTGGGTTATTCCACCTTCCATACCCTTTCAAAAATTAACCTCTGGTTCCGCTTTGCAGCATTCTACGACGGCCTGCTCTATCTTTCGATGGCATTGGCACGGAGCACTTTCAAAGGCATCGGAAGAAACCTTTCATACAGGAAAACCCTGTTCTACAATCAAAATGGATTCAGTTCTCATTATACAATCAATGCAGGCGATGACGAGCTTTTTATAAACAAAGCAGCCACAAGTACAAATGTACAGGTTCAGACAAGCCTGGCCAGTATGGTGGAATACACCAAACCGATGTCTTTTTCCCAGTGGTTGAGCAACGAAAAGACCCGACTTTCTACCCGTAGTCATTTCAAATTCTGGCACCGGATTGTCATCTCACTGTTTTCAACTTCAACATTTCTTTTTTATCTGCTCTTTGTGTTATTGCTCATCTTGAATCTTCATTGGCCATTTGTAGTTGGACTATTTCTGCTCCGGCTGGTCAGTCAACTCATTATTTTCGGAAATGCTCAAAAGAAACTTTTTGAAAAGAAATTGTTGATGTTATCACCCTTTCTTGAGATTCTTCTCATGTTTATTGATTTATTTATCTGGTTCAGAATGATGTTTGTGAGACAAAAAAAATGGAATTAGGAATGAAGCAATACAACTTTGATGAAATCATTCCCCGGGCAAATACTGATTGCGTGAAATATGATTTACGCAGGCTCTATTTCGGGACCGAAGATGTGATCCCGATGTGGGTGGCCGATATGGATTTCCGAACGCCTGATTTCATCATCGAAGCACTGAAAAGGAGGCTGGATCATGAAATCCTTGGATATTCCATTCGCTCAAAAAGTTTCACCGGGGCAATAGCCAATTGGATGAAAACAAGGCACAACTGGAAGATCAATCCCAACTGGATCAGTTTCAGCCCGGGTGTGGTACCGGCTATCAACATGCTGGTATTGGCTTTTACACAGCCCGGGGATAGGATCATTGTGCAACCACCGGTGTATTTCCCGTTTTTTTCGGCAGTGGACAACAATGGACGAATAAGGGTTGATAATCCTCTGAAATTGAACAATGGCAGACTTTACATGGATTTTGAGGACTTAAGAAAGAAGGCTAAAGGTGCTAAAATGATGATCATCAGCCATCCCCACAACCCGGGAGGTAGTGTCTGGACAAAGCACGAACTTATGGAATTGGGTGAAATTTGTCTTGAGCACAACATCCTGATAATTTCTGACGAAATCCATTCTGATCTGATTTTTCCACCGCACAAGCATATTCCATTGGCTTTGATATCCGAAGCCATTGCTCAGCAAACCATCACCTGCAATGCACCTTCAAAAACATTCAACCTTGCCGGGCTATCTACTTCTTACCTTATCATTCCAAACAAAACGCTTCTGGAACGATACAACCGCACGGTCAACGACGAATTACACCTTGGTATGGGCAACCTAATGGGCACTATTGCTCTCGAATCTGCGTACAATTGGGGTAATGAGTGGCTCGGACAATTAATTGATTATATTCAGGAAAATATAAAGCTGGTAGTGGATTTTTGTAAAACGAACCTGCCTGAGATTTCACCTGTTATGCCAGAATCCACTTATATGATCTGGCTCGATTGCCGCAAAATGATGTTTGAAGGTGACGCCCTAAAAGAATTTTTTGTCCAGAAAGCAAAAGTCGGTCTCAATGATGGTCGGGTATTTGGCCAGGGTGGTGAAGGTTTTATGAGAATGAATGTAGCCTGCCCCAGATCGTTAGTTTTGGAAGCTTTGGAAAGAATAAAACAAGCTAAATCAGCCTTATAAAAAATCGCATTCAATCGTTTTCTTTTCCATAATTGTTGGTTGTTTTGGAATATTTTCTTCAAACCAAAGGATAATCAGCAGCAAAAAAATGATAAAAAATTTTATCCACAGAATCGGAATGATATTTGGAATGGCAACCATTTTTTAATCGGTTTGTTTAATCAAAGATGGATTTAAGATTAAGGATATTGATTAATTTTGTTTCCAATTCATCCGCTGAAATAATGTTGCATGGGTAAATTTTATCATAATATCATTGCTTTTGTTTTATTGATTTGCATCGCAAAAGCCTCTGCTGGAGCCAATCCGCAAATCCTCTCCGTTACACCCAACAACACTTCTGTTCCCAGGTATGAAAAACTTGAACTTACGGTTAATTTAACTGCAACTTTCAATTCACCTTACGACTTCGACCAGGTAAACCTGCAATGCACCTTCACCTCGCCCACCGGTAAGGTATTCGTCGTTGACGGGTTCTATTACCAGGATTTCACGATGACACAACCCAATGTTCTTGTTCCAAACGGACAGCCGGACTGGCGGATCCGTTTTGCACCGAACGAAACAGGAACCTGGTCCTATTTGGTTAAATTAACTGATACCCAGGGAAGCACAACGCATATTTCCCAGCAGTTTAGTTGTACTAACTCATCACACAAAGGATTTGTTAAAAGGGATGGTGATCATTTGCTTTACGACAACGGAAACCGATTCCTGGCTTTGGGAACAAACCTGGCCTGGACTGAATGGGCATCGGGTTTCACAATTTACAATGACTGGCTTAATTCATTGAAAAATAATGGGGGAAATTATGTTAAGATTACCATGGCGCCCTGGATTTTCGGATTGGAATGGGGGGCGGGATCTTTAGGAAATTACACCGGTCGGCAAAACCGCGCCTGGGGACTTGACTGGGTTTTTGAAAAGTTGCAGCAGCAAAACATCTATTGTCAGTTTCACTTCCTTGTGCACGACGAGTTACGAACTGATTACACAACCGGTTGGAATGAAAATCCTTATAAAAGTTCAAATGGCGGCCCATGTAATAACCCCCAAGATTTTTTCACCAATGCCACTGCCAAAAAAAATTACAAACAAAAGATGCGTTACTCCAATGCGCGGTGGGGTTACTCGTCGTATCTTCACTCCTGGGAGGTGATGTCGGAAACTGACAATACAGGATTTTACAGCAGCAACTATACCCAGACCTACAATTGGGTGAATGAGATGTCGGATTATATCAGGAATATTGACAACTACGACCGTCCGGTGTCATCGGGATTTGCATGGCCACAAAACGACCCCAATTACTGGAACAGCAGTCAGGCAGATTACACGCAATCGCACATTTATGCCAATATTCCCGACCTTGAAATGAAGGTCTATAATTATTCGAAATACTACCTCGACAGGTACCAAAAACCTCACATTGTCGGTGAATTTGCACTTGGACATGACCCCTCAGTAATCTACCAATCCGACCCCAATGGCGTGGCATTTCACAATGTACTATGGTCCTCGGTTTTTTCAGGATCAATGGGATCGGCCATGTCGTGGTGGTGGGATAACTATCTGTACCCAAACGGTTTCTTTAGCTATTTTCAACCGATATCATCGCTGATTAACCAGGCCAACATCAACGACATCAGTTGGTACCACGATCTCCCGCTCACATCAAGTAATGTGCATGAAACACTGGAAGTTTTCCCTGATTTTTCGTCTACCTCACAAAAGGCGCCGTCCAATGATTTTACCATCGGCCCTTCCGGTTCGATAAGTCCTACAGAAATGGACTTAGGGCAGCATCTGTACGGCAGTCTTTATAACTCTTTGCGCAATCCCCCCAAATTTCATGTCCATTATATTAAACCCGGTAAATTTAAAGTCAGGACAGGGAATACGGTTGTTTTGTCAAAAATCAGGATCAGGCTTAACGGCGTTTCCATTATCAACACTAATGCTTCGGCCAATACCACTTACAGTATTGATGTTCCTGAAGGGTTTCACTTTATTGATGTGGAAAATTCCGGAACCGGTATCATGCGCATCGAGAAATACCAGCTCGAAAACTACAAGCCACAGATTCGGGCATTTACACTAAGAAAAAACAATCAGGTTCTCGGTTGGTTCCAAAATATCAATTACAATTGGAAACGGCTGCTTGAAAGTGGCCCTCCCCCTCCTTACAGTGGTGGAAAAATTAACATGCAAAACCTCAGCCCGGGGCTTTACAAAATCAACTGGTATAATGGCAATGCAACGATTGATTCGGCGCAATACAAGTTTACAGCCGATGGGAACCTTCAATTGGATGTCCCTCCGGTGGTTTGGGACGGGGCTTTTGATGCGAAGTTTTTTGTACCATTTCATATTGATTTTGCTGCAACCCCACGAACAGGATTTTCACCGCTCACCGTTCAATTTACCGATCAGACAATTTACACAACCGGGGGGACCTTCAATTGGATGTGGACATTTGGTGATGGCACTTTCAGTTTTCAGCAGAATCCTCAAAAGATTTACACAAATCCGGGGATCTACACTGTAACATTGCAGGTTAGTTCAGGGCAATATGTTCACTCGGTTACCAGGCAGAATTTCATCGTGGTTGATCAGCCAGTGGTTGCTGATTTTGTGGGCGCCCCCACCATAGTTTTACCCGGAAGTCCGGTGCAGTTTGCCGATTTATCAGTAGGCAATCCAACCAGTTGGATGTGGACATTTGGCGACGGAACCCTAAGTTTTCAGCAAAATCCTTCAAAAACATACACCCAGCCAGGAATTTATACCGTTTCGCTGATGGTGCAAAAAGGGTCACAGAGCAATACAAAAACCAGGACGAACTACATTCAGGTTCTGACGCCGCTTATAGCCAATTTCTTTTCCAGCGCTACTACGTCACTACCCGGACAGGTTATTAATTTCACCGACCAATCGATTGGAATCCCGACCACCTGGTATTGGGATTTTGGGAATGGAACAACCAGCACCGTTAAAAATCCGATGGTGACTTACAGCACCCCCGGGCTCTATTCGGTTTCTCTCACAGTAACCAATGCCTATCAGCAAAATACGATCACCAAAACAAATTATATCCATATTCTTTCGCCTTTGATTGCTAATTTTGAGGGCAGCCCCGTTAACTTGTTAACCGGTCAGCAGGTCAGTTTCAACGATTTGTCGCTTGGTAATCCAACCGGATGGATTTGGGATTTTGGCGATGGTATGACTTCAACTCTGCCGAACCCTGTCCATTCATTTAGCCAGGAGGGCTATTTTACCATCAGCCTTACAGTAAATGACCCTCTGCAAACCAGCACTGAAACCAAACCGAATTACATTTATGTGGAAGACACAATTTTTGCCGATTTCACGACAAATCAAACTACCTCATTACCAGGCCAAACAATTCCTTTTTATGATAATTCGCAGGGAGATCCGACAAGTTGGTTCTGGGATTTCGGCAATGGGTTGACAAGCACTTTGCAAAATCCTGAAATGGTTTTCAATGACCCAGGCGCCTATTCGATTTCACTCACTATTGCTACCGGGCTTCAGCAAAACACGATTACCAAATCAAACTATATCACCATACTGGTTCCGCTTATTGCTGATTTTAAAGTTGACACAACGTTTGCATGGACCGGGCAAACAATCAGTTTTACTGATCTGACAACCGGCAGCCCGGAAGAATGGTTATGGGACTTTGGCGACGGGCAGACTTCCATGCTTCAACATCCTGTTCATGTTTATTCTGATGAAGCCTACTACACAGTGACACTCATCGTAAACAACCTGATGCAATCATCCACCGAAACAAAAACCGATTACATCTACATCAGGGAGCCACTTTCTGCTGACTTTACATCCGATACCACCATCGTTATTCCCGGACAGCCCATTCAATTCACTGACCTTTCGTCCGGTTTTCCTGAAACCTGGTTCTGGACTTTCGGCGATGGATTTTCGAGTTACGCCCAGTATCCGATGCATCAATACAGCAATAGTGGAGAGTACAATGTATCTCTGCGGGTTAAAAGGGATAATTACACATCAAACACAGTAAAAACCAAATACATCAAAGTCCTTCCCCCGCTTGTGGCCGATTTTACCACTGACAAACAGGTTGCATTTGTTGATGAAACCATCCAATTTACGGATTTATCAATCGGAGAACCTTATTCCTGGTTTTGGGATTTCGGTAACTTCAGTAATGCCGTCATTCAACATCCTGAGACGAGCTATAGTGAACCCGGTGTATATACAATCGAACTTGCAGTATCTAACGAGTATCAGCAGGATGTCCGGATAAAAGAAAATTTTATCACCATCATTGAGCCATTGGTAGCAAGCTTTACATCGAATTTTCAAGAAGTGAAAATCGGTGAAAAGGTTCAGTTTTTCGACCTGACTACCGGCAGCCCGGATTACTGGAAATGGATTTTCAGCAGTGGTGATTCTTCTTTTGTGCAAAACCCTTTCATCACATTCTGGGAACCCGGGTATGTGGATGTGACGCTGATTGCAGCTAACCAATATCTGACTGATACGCTTATACTTTCCGGTTACATCAATGTTTTGCCGCCCACTTATACACAGGTCATCTCTATTGAGCCTGGCTGGAGTGGTATTTCCACATACATTCAACCTGTTTTCCCCTCTATCGAAGCCATCTTTGCCCCAGTAGCTGATCAATTGATTTTCGCTGTCAATGAGCAGGGGATGTATTGGCCGGCATTGAATATCAATACTATTGGTTTCTGGGATACTTCAAAAGGGCTGATCATTAACATGTTATCATCGGACAGCCTTACAATGGAAGGATATCAGCTGGTTGAGGGGCAACTGCCGTTGTTCAGCGGATGGAATCTATTCCCCATTGTCAGTTCGTGCGATCAACCTGTGGAACTGCTGCAAGACATTATGGGGCTAAATTTTGAAGTGATAAAAACAGCCGATGGGGTTAACGTTTATTGGCCTGAAATCGGAGTAAACACGCTTGGAACGCTTAAACCGGGGAAATCCTATATGATGCTCATTTCACAGGACACACTATTTACCTTTCCTTCATGCTCCGGTCAATGAGGGCTTCATTGAAAGCATTTTGTTCTATCAATATGCCCGCTCGTTCCGGTTTTCGATGTAATTGATAAATGACCGGTTAACCACCTTGTTCCCTCCGGGTGTAGGATAATTACCGGTAAAGTACCAGTCGCCGGTATGCCCCGGAATGGCTGCATGAAGGTCCTCAATGGTTTGATAAATGATCTCGATTTTTGCTTTCGTACCGGCCGGTGTAACTATGGCGGAGATTTTTTCAGAAATCTGTTGTGCGGTGAATGGTCTGTAAATCTCTTTCACATGGTTGATGATATCTTCTTTAGGTTTGTTCTCCTGGGCTTTGGCTTTTTTATATACCTCATTGATGATATGTTCCTGGCGGGTGTCGCGCAATAATTCAATAGCCGCCCTGAAAGCAACAAATTCGCTGAGTTTGGTCATGTCGATACCATAGCAGTCGGGATAGCGGATTTGAGGTGCTGAAGAGGCAATCACGATCTTTTTCGGATTGAGCCTGTCCAGAATGCGGATGATGCTCTGCTTCAGGGTTGTGCCTCTTACAATGGAATCGTCAATCACCACCAGGTTATCCACCCCTTCCCTGATCACACCATAGGTGATATCGTAAACGTGACCTACCAGGTCATCGCGTCCGGTTTCTTTTGATATGAAAGTCCTGAGTTTAACGTCTTTTACTGCAATATCCTCCACTCTTGGCGAGAACTTCAGAATCTCAGCGATTTTTTCGGGTGTTGCCCCGTTACCAAGCTCCATGATACGGTCGGTCTTAATCTGATTGCAAAATATGTTGATCTCCTCGATCAACCCTTTGTATGCAACTGAAGCTGTGTTTGGGATGTAAGAGAAAACTGTGTTTTCGAGGTCATGATTAATGCTTTTCAGAATGGCCGGTGTTAGCAACTTACCAAGGCGTTTTCGCTCTTTATAAATGTCGGTATCAGTACCCCGCGAAAAGTAGATGCGTTCAAAGGAGCATGACCTCTTTTCTTTGACATCGGTAAACGGCACTTCCTCAATCCGGCCATCTTTTTTGATGATCAATACATGACCGGGCTTCAATTCCATGACTTTTCCGGCAGACAAATTAAATGAAGTTTGAAGTACAGGGCGTTCGGAGGCTGCAACCGCTATCTCATCATCATAATAATAGAAAGCCGGTCTGATCCCTGACGGATCGCGCATGATAAAAGCATCGCCATGGCCGAGCAGACCGGCAATCACATAACCGCCGTCCCAATATTTGGCTGCACGGCTTAAAACTTTTTTAATGTCGATGTTGGCAACTATTTTGTCGGTGATCTCTTTTTTTACGTAGCCCAACCCTTTGTATTTTTCGTAATGCACCTCATTCTCCTCATCCAGAAAATGTCCAATTTTCTCAAGAATTGTAATTGTATCGGTGGTTTCGATCGGGTATTGTCCCAGTTCAACCAATTGGGCAAACAGCTCATCCACATTGGTCATGTTAAAGTTTCCGGCAAGAACAAGACTTTTGGTCATCCAGTTATTTTCGCGCAGGACCGGATGCAGGTTTTCCAGCTTATGCCCGCCAAAAGTACCGTAGCGCAAGTGTCCAAGGAAAAGTTCTCCTGTAAATTCGAGATTTTTCTTGAGCCACCCTGAGTCATTCAGCAGCTCAGGATGTTGGGTTTGAATTTTTGCAAATTGCCTGTAAATATGTTCAAAAATATCAATGATGGGTGTTGAGGAATTGGAGCGAAAACGGTTGATGTATCTCACCCCGGGTTCCACATCGAGTTTCAGATTGGCAATTCCGGCGCCATCCTGTCCCCTGTTGTGCTGTTTTTGCATCATCAGATGCATTTTGTGAAGCGAGTAAAAAGGGCTTCCGTACTTTGCCTGGTAAAATTCCAATGGTTTCAGGAGCCTAAGCAGAGCAACCCCACATTCGTGATGAATGAATTCGCTCATCTTATGGATATTATCGTTTTTAGCATGATCGGTTTGCGTTGCAAAGGTAATACGGAAAGGGGAATCAGATGTGATAATTTATAAAGTTTTCCATTTTTCTGGTTAACTCACCTGACTAATCGCCGATGAAAATTGGATTGGCAACATGGTTCCGTTTTTCCGAAACCATTCCGATGATTGACGCACTAAGTCCGAATTGCCGGATATATTCCTCTGCATCTTTTTTTGGTAATGAAATCAGCAATCCTCCTGATGTCTGGGCGTCGCAAAGGATAAGTCTGGTAATTTCCGGGATGTCTTTATCCCATTCAACCACCCCGGAGACAAAATCGAGATTATTACGGGTTCCGCCGGGAATTGATCCGGCCATCGCCAATTCGTAGGTACCTTCGATGAATGGCACCATGGATGCGTTTATTTTAACCTGAACTCCTGATGCCATTACCATTTCCTTCAAATGTCCAAGCAATCCGAAGCCGGTGATATCGGTGCAGGAATTTACAGGAAATGACTCCATTAATTTTGCTGCTTTTGCATTGAGTTCGGCCATAACATTGCGGGCTGATAGGGCAGTTTTTTCATCTGCCAGTCCCCGCTTAACAGCAGTGGAGATAATTCCGGTCCCAATGGGCTTGGTCAAAATCAACACATCGCCGGGTTTGGCGCCGGCATTAGAAATCACCTTTGAAGGATGAACAACTCCTGTAACCACCATACCAAACTTTGGCTCGGTGTCTTCAACTGTGTGCCCGCCAAGTACCGATATTCCAGCTTCAGCTGCCTTGTCTGAGGCGCCCCTGAGAATATCTTTCAGCACCTGCATGGGCAAACGGTTATCGGGAAATCCGACGATATTGAGGGCAAAAAGTGGTTTTGCGCCCATCGCATAAATATCGCTCAGCGCATTGGCAGCAGCAATGGCGCCGAAGTAATACGGATCATCCACAACCGGGGTGAAGAAGTCAACAGTCTGAACAATTGCAGTGCTCTCATTGATCAGGTAAACTGCCGCATCGTCGGATGTGCTGGCGCCAATCAGCACATTTTTATCGAACACCTGAGGCAGATCTTTAAGCACCTGCTCGAGATATTGCGGCCTTATTTTACAAGCACAACCTAACCCATGTGTAAAACTCGTCAGCTTGATTTCTCCGGTTTGAATTTCAACATTTTGGGTAACATGTTCTTTTGGCCTGAGCCTGTGAACTGCTTTAATTATGATTTGTGCAGCTTTTTCCATATCAGCAGCAGTACTTAGTTTCCCCGTGGAAAAACGAATGGTTCCCATGGCAATATCAACCGGAATTTTCATCGCCGTTAGTACGGCCGACACATCCACATGGTCAGCATGACAAGCAGCTCCTGCTGAGGCAGCGATCCCTTTCAGTTCATCAAGCAATGTATTGGCTTCAATTTTCGGAAAACTCAGGCTCAATGTGTTTGGCAACCGGAAATCAGGGTGGCCGTTTAACTTGATGCCCGGCAGGGCTTCGGTCAACAGTTGTTGAAGCAAGTCGCGGGACGATTTCATCTGTCGGGTGTTGGCTTCAAGATCCCGTTTGGCAATTTCTGCCGCTTTTCCCAAACCAACAATTTCGAGTACGTTTTCGGTACCGGCACGCAGGTTTTGTTCGTGGTTGGCGCCATGCATCAGCTTTTGCAATTTCACTCCCCGCCGGATAAACAAAGCGCCAATCCCTTTAGGTGCATACAACTTGTGCCCGGCCACTGAAAGCAGGTCAACACCCATTTTCCTGACATCGGTGTCAATTTTGCCAACAGATTGGGCTGCATCGGAATGGAAAATTATTCCGTGATTTTGGGCAATTTTCCCAATTTCAGAAACGGCCTGAATCGTTCCCACTTCATTGTTGGCGTGCATGACGCTGATGAGAATGGTGGCCGGCGTGATGGCTTTTTCGATGTCACCTGGATTTACTCTCCCAAATTCATCAACATTTACATAAGTAATTCTGAAACCCTGTGATTCCAGGTAACTGCAAACCTCAGTAACTGCAGGATGCTCAATGGTGGAGGTGATGATATGATTCCCCTGGTCGCGGTTCTGAAATGCAACCCCTTTGATGGCATAATTGTTAGACTCGGTACCACCGCTGGTAAAAACGATCTCATCAGGGAAGCAGTTGAGCAGTGCTGCTATTTGGCGCCGGGCCTGTTCCACAGCCCTTCTGGTTTGAACCCCATAAATATGGCTGCTTGAGGGGTTTCCAAACAGCTCTTCCAAAAATGGGCGCATGGCCTCTGCAACTTCACGGTCAACCGGTGTGGTTGCGTTATAATCCAGGTATATTGAGGTTTCCATTCTGTTTGTTAAATGAGTTGGTATTTATTGCAGAAATCGATCACTTCGCGTGCGTTGGCTTCTGCATCAGCAGTTTGTACCGGTACTGTAAAAGTCTTGTCCTTGACTTTTTTAGTCAGGTCGTAGCAATAGGCTTTGTCATAATAATCTAAGACAATGTCAATGGCCGTTCCAAAGTCGTCCTGCCCGATAGCGTTCACGGCAGTTTTCATATTTTGCCCGCCAAGGCGCCGGCTGATTTTCTCGATTGAATGGATGAGCAGTGGCTTCGGGTATTTGGCATAATCATCAATCAACCTTTCAATTCTCAATTTCTTTGGCATTTCAAGGCTGATGACGCTAGCCTTGCTCATTTTGAAATGCAATATTTCCGGAATAAAAACCCTGCCGATCATCCGGCTTTCATCCTCGATCCAGATTGGCTTTTGAAAATCAAACAGCTGCCATACTTCAGCAAGGTCATTTTCAAACTGCTCGCTGTTGGGTTGATCAACTTCGCCGATCGCTCCAAATGCGGACCCTTTGTGATGAGCAAAGCGTTCGAGATCAAGCACCTGATGCCCCAAATGTTGAAGGACATGAAGGATTTCTGTTTTACCTGATCCTGTTTTTCCGGAAAGAATGATCATTTTACTGGCTTTTTCCCAAAAACGGCTGTTGAAACGCCGGTATGCCTTGTATCCGCCCTTAAGCACATTAACCTCAAATCCGGCTGTAGATAAAAGCCACGCCATCCCTTCGGAACGCATTCCACCCCGCCAGCAGTGCAAGAGTAACTTTCGTCCCGGTGCAATCTTTCGCGCCTGTTTCACAAAACCGGACAATTTACATCCAACCAGGTCGAGTCCTTTCAGAATGGCAGGTTCACGGCCTTGCTGCTTGTAAGTAATTCCCACTGCTTTTCTCTCTTCATCATCGAAAAGCGGAAGATTGAAAGCATCGGGGATATGCCCGACCGTAAACTCGCCCGGCGACCGGACATCAACTGCGGGAAGTGATTTCCGTAACCGCTTGAACTCTGCTATATCTACTGGATGTATCATTTGATCGTCGGTTCGCTATTTTCTGCCAAAATCAGCCGGAATTTCTCCCCACTTTTCAGTGTTCCATTTGAGAACGGGTGTTTCCCAAAGGTTGGTTTTAAGCCATTTCTCGGCGCGTTGAATCAGCTCAAAAAGTTTTGCGTTACCCGAAGTTTGTTCGAGTTTAGTTTTGGCATGTTTGTTTTTAACCCATGCCCTTGCAGTTTCCGAATCAGTGTAAACAGGTATCACTTTTCCTTTCTCTTTGAGTAATGCCAAAGCATGCACAAGTGCCAGAAACTCGCCGATGTTGTTGGTTCCCTCCTCAAAAGGACCACCATGAAAGATTCGTTTTCCGTTTTTTGTGTAAACACCCTGGTACTCCATCACACCGGGGTTTCCGCTGCAGGCTGCATCCACAGAGATGCTTTCCCAGATAATTCCTTCGCGGCTTTTTTCTATTTCATCAAAACTCATCGTGGGACCTCCCAAATTCTTCCCAAGATAGCTCCACATATTCCCCCTGAAAGCCTCAACAGCTTCAATTTCAGTTGCAAATGACTTGAATCTTGCACCCTCAAATCCGCTGATCTGTGCCTGACATTCGTCCCAACTCCGGTAAATACCAGGATTAAGACCAATCCAAACAACATAAAACTTGCTTCCTTTTTTAGCCATTACCGATTTCAGTTAATTTTGCAAAAATCAGAATTCTGCAAAAATGAAGAAATTAATCTACCTGGCGGCTATAATAGCAGCATTGGTTTTAATAGTTTTTACTTTCTACCTGCAATATCGAACGATCACTGATTTTCAATTGGGAATCAATGTTTTGATCGTCTTATTTCTGACAGTTTTCGGTGCTTACGGGCTCTATGCCGAAAATCTTTTCAAGCTTCTCAGGGCATCGGGGAAAAATGAAAACCTATGTGTTGAAGCCAGTTACTTCATTCAAAAAAAGGGATGGTTAGGTAAAATTCTGCTTTTCCCATTCATTAAAATAAAATCCAGCAACTCTGTCGTTATATCCTTCTTTGGCGCTTTTACCTGGGTAGTTATTTTATTGATCATTTTTCAGGCGATTAAAAAGGGTTAAAAATGAGAAAAATCATATTGATCATTCTTTGGGGCGCATTATGGCTTGGCGGATGCAAAAAACAGGACGAACATTCTCAATTCCACCAGTTTAAGAATGGCGTCTGGGAACGCTTTGAGTTTGTTAATTTTGAATTTCCTGTTCACGATGCCCGACAGCGTTGGGATATCTATCTTGTGCTCAGGTATAATGAAAGTTTCCAGGGGAGGCTTTTACCGTTGAATATTGAGATGGTGACTCCTTCAGGTGACTCGCGGGTAAAGGATTACAATCTTTTTCTACGAAGTGTCAACAACGATGAAATAACCGGGGAGAGAAGTGATGGTTTTTATGAGCAGAAAGTGTTGACGCACCCCCAATTCTCCTTTAGTGAGAAGGGAATCTGCAAGTTCGAAATCGAAAATCTGAATTCGAACTACTTCACACAGGGCATCCTCGAAATTGGTTTTATCCTTGAACCATCTTCGAATTAAAAAAACATTAAAAGTCTTTATTTACCATGGAATGCTGATCATCTCTACAGACAACCATGAAACAACCTTTTCCTCTAAATGATTTCATCCTGAGAAATCAGAACAATCGCTCGATTTCTTCAAGATACTTACCACGAAGATAAATGATGTTGGCCATATCAATTTCTTCGTGATAAATGCGGATGGTATCAATAACACCTTTTGGAGTAAAAAATACCCCAAGCGCAGCATCGAAGTTGTTGTATTCCGAATTGGGTTTCAGCCTTAGGGTAATGTCTTCAAACAGCTCCCAACTGATCAGTCCGGGTATTTTAAAATAAGCCATGGAGGGAACATCGATATCGATATAAAAATCATTACCAACTTCCTTCAGGTTGAAATACTTCCTGATTTTGATCAACCCTTCAAAAGGTTCAATGACTTTGTCCTTCATAAACTCCACACCGGCTTTACGGTAGGCTTCAATCAACTCATGAATATTTTTGTAGGAGGCCATGTCCTTAATCCTGATGCACGGATGCATCACATTAAAAACCGTTACCAGGCCAGGCGTAGCATCAAAATGATCTGGATAGTGCTTTTTCACTGCCATTGTCGCTCTGATAATGTGTTCACCCGAGTACTTTTTATCCGTAACCAGGAAAAGGCTCATCGGTTTAAGATGATCAGGTATAGTGGTTCCATGATATCCGGGATAGGGTTCCCGGGTTTCAAGAACAAGGGCATTGGCAGTATCGTGCTCAATAGAGGCCAGGGTTTCTTTCTTGGTAATATAACCCAGGGTTTCAAGTATTTTTTCTGTGCTCATCTTAGTATTGTTAATCTTTACTTAAACATTGTCTCCGGCAAAATTGTTTAAAATTTAAACCGGCGAAATAATTTTTTGATCATTTTTCAGCATTCTCATGAAAATGTCGTCAGGTAAAACCATATTTTCAATGTTTTCTCACTTAATAAATTATTCATTGTATGCCGGTAAACAACTTTCCTCTTCCATGCATGTCCATTGAATTAACACCAAAATTTCCCTCAAAAGGTAAAGTTCGTGTTTTGAAAGTGATCAATATCCAAACCGGATGGCTTCAACAGGATCGAGGCGGGCGGCAACCCAGGCTGGAACAAATCCGGAAATCAATCCAATAAAAGTGGAGATTACAAGCCCCAACAAAATGTTTTTTTGTGAAAGAATTAGCGGAAACGACATAGCATCCTGAAATAACAACATTCCGATAAAAATAAGGATTAACCCAATGATCCCGCCAAGAAGTGAAAGGAACACTGCTTCGAACAGGAACTGTAGCAGGATGAAATAATTTTTGGCGCCGATGGCTTTTTGTATCCCAATGATATTCGTCCTTTCACGAACCGAAACAAACATGATATTGGCAATTCCAAACCCCCCGACTAAAAGGGAGAATCCCCCGATGATCCAGCCAATAACAGCCAGCCCACTGAAGAATGCCTGCAGTCCCTGATTGATTACGCTCACTTCATTTAGTGCAAAATTACTTTCTTCTCCGGGTTTTAGCTTGCGCAACGAACGCATAATCCCTGTCATTTCATCCATCAGTTGCGTGTTGGACACACCTGATTTGGCTTTGACGACGATGGTTGTTCCAATATTGCGGGTGTTCACAAAATTCCTCGCAAAATTTACAGGTATCATAACCTGCTCATCGTTTGAATTACCAAAAGCGCCTTCGCCCTGCAACTTTAAAATTCCAATGACATTAGCTCTGTTGCCACCTATTTTGATGGTCTGACCAAGCGGATCAACACCTGGAAAAAGTTCTTCTGCTATTTTAGCGCCAATAATAGCCACATTGCGCCCACCTTGTGACTCCAGCCTCGTAAAATAACGCCCCTCCTGAATATCAACCGGCATCACTTTATCGTGGTCATGCGATATGGCAATGATGTTAACATCCTCATAAGTATTACTGCGAAAACTCACTGACCGCTGAATATCGAACATAAAAGCAGCTGCATCAGTAGCATTACTGCGATGCTGGATTTCTTCCATTTCAGCAACGGTAGCCTCAGGGCGGTTCATGTACTTCCACCAGGGATAATCCCCTCCTCCCATCATCCAGGGCCATTTCTGAATAAATAATACATTGGACCCCAAATCGTCAAGACTGCTGCGAATGCTTCGCTCGAGAGAATCGAAAACAGAAAGTACCGAGATTACTGAAAAAATACCAATAGTAATCCCTAATAATGATAGAAGCGTCCGCACCTTGTTGACCACAATGGCGTTGAAGGCAAAAAGATAACTCTCTCTGATAAGTTTTAAAAGTAAAAACATAGGAAGGAACGGGTAATTTTTTAAGAAATTAAGGCGAATCAGGAACTATTTTAACCAAACGCACTAAGTTTTATTGAATTGTTATTCACAGGATTATTTTTGGACAAAGAAAAGGAAAAATTAACCCTCAAAACTTTTTTCTATATTTTTGCAACCTCCTTTTTTTAAGGATGATGGAGCAAAAAGCACATCTACCAAATTAAGCATCACAACATTGAAAAAAATCACCTCAGCACTGATCTCGGTTTACGACAAAACAGGTCTTGACGTTCTGGTAAAGACGTTAAGCCGACATGGTGTTCAAATACTTTCTACAGGCGGTACTCACGGTTATATCAGTGAGTTGGGCTACAATGCCCTGCTTGTTGAAGATATTACTTCTTACCCTTCAATTCTTGGAGGGAGGGTAAAAACACTGCATCCACTCATTTTCGGTGGTATTCTTGGCCGACGCGACCATGAAGCGGATAAAGCTGAATTTAAACAGTATGCCATTCCTGCAATTGACCTGGTGATTGTGGATTTGTATCCTTTTGAGCAGACCTTAAAAAGCTCTTCGGACGAAAAAGAAATCATCGAAAAAATTGATATTGGGGGCATTAGTCTGATCAGGGCTGCAGCAAAAAATTTCAAAGATGTGGTTGTAATTCCTTCTATTAAACTTTATGCTGATTTTATTGAGGTTTACAACAAGAATGACGGATACACCACAATCGAAGACAGGAAACGCTTTGCTGCTCATGCATTCAATATTTCTTCGCATTACGACACTGCTATTTTTAATTATTTTAATATCGAAGCTGGACTACCAGTTTTTAAACAGAGTATACTGGATGCAACCCCGATGCGCTACGGCGAAAACCCGCATCAGCAAGGAAATTTCTTTGGAAATCTCACCTCGATGTTTGATCAGTTGAATGGAAAGGCAATTTCCTACAACAACCTGAACGACATTGATGCAGCCATAAATCTTGTGAATGATTTTGACGAAACTGTGATTGCCATCCTAAAGCATAACAATGCCTGTGGACTGGCAGCGCGGGAGCCCCTGGCTGATGCATGGAAAGCGGCCCTGGCCGGTGATCCGCTCTCATCTTTTGGAGGCGTGATCATCACAAATACACTGGTTGATCAGGAAACTGCAGCAGAAATCAATAAACTCTTCTTCGAAGTAATCATTGCTCCTGATTATGAGCAAAGTGCACTACAGTTGCTAAAGCAAAAGAAAAACAGAATCATCCTGCGACATAAAAGTTTCCATCCAGAGGGACGACAGTTCAAATCGCTGCTAAACGGGGTACTCGAACAGGAAAAGGACACTACTACTGAATCTGAGCTACAACTTAATATCGTAACCACAGCACAACCAACCCACCATGAAATTGAAGATTTACTCTTTGCTAATAAAATTGTAAAGCACACCAAATCCAATGCTATTGTTTTAGTAAAAAACAAACAGCTGGTGGGAAGCGGAATAGGCCAGACATCAAGGGTGGATGCGGTAAAACAGGCGATCGAAAAAGCCAATGCGTTTGGATTTGACCTTAAAGGTGCAGTAATGGCCTCCGATGCTTTTTTCCCCTTTTCCGATTCTATCGAAATTGCACATAGAGCCGGCATAAGCGCAGTTATTCAACCCGGTGGCTCTGTAAAGGATAACGAATCCATTGAATTTTGCAATAAATCGGAAATTTCAATGGCTTTTACAGGAATACGACATTTCAAGCATTAAAAAGAGTAGTTTTGCGTTTGCTTAAACAATCAAGCATATTGACTAAGTGAATTATCGAACAATATTTTGAGCTAATAATACTATGGGTTTATTTTCATTTTTTACAAGAGAAATCGCTATTGACCTTGGCACAGCCAACACCATTATTATATATAACGATAAAGTAGTTGTTGACGAACCATCAATTGTAGCCATTGAGCGCAGTTCTGGCAAAATCATCGCCGTGGGCAAGCGCGCCCAGATGATGCACGGGAAAACGCACGAAAACATCAAAACCATCAGGCCGCTGCGCGACGGTGTGATTGCCGATTTTCAGGCCGCTGAATTTATGATCAGAGAGATGATCAAAATGATCGGTATTCGTAATTCACTGTTTCCACCTGCATTAAAGATGGTAATTTGTATCCCTTCCGGGATAACCGAAGTGGAGGAGAGAGCGGTAAAAGACTCGGCTGAGCAGGCCGGCGCCAAAGAGGTCAAACTCATCCATGAACCCATGGCAGCAGCAATCGGTATCGGAATTGACGTGCTTGAACCCACCGGCAATATGATCATCGACATCGGTGGTGGTACCAGCGAAATTGCTGTAATTGCGCTTGGCGGTATTGTAAACAACAAATCCATCCGTATTGCCGGCGACGATTTCAATGCCGACATCGAGGAGTACATGCGCAAACAACACAATATTAATATCGGCGAACGCACAGCTGAACGAATTAAAATTGAAGTAGGAGCAGCCATGCCGGAACTGGACAATCCACCCGATGATTTTGCCGTTCACGGTCGTGATATGCTCACCGGCATCCCCAAAGAAATTATTGTAAACTACACCGAAATTGCCCACTGTCTCGACAAATCCATTTCAAAAATTGAAACGGCAGTGCTACAGGCACTCGAGATGACACCTCCGGAGTTGTCGGCCGACATCTTCAGAACCGGGATCTACCTGGCCGGGGGTGGCTCCATGCTCAGAGGACTAGATAAACGTTTGCACCTGAAAACCAAGCTGCCAATCCATGTAGCCGAAGACCCTTTGAGAGCTGTGGCACGCGGTACAGGTATTGCCCTTAAGAACTTCGATAAATTCACCTTCCTGATAAAGTGATCCGGAAAGTAAATCATATTTTAATGCCAACCCCGCATAAGTAAAACCCGCTAGCGCAAATGCAAAATTTATTCGCATTTATCTGGAAATATTCATTTTACTTCCTGTTTTTGCTGCTAATGGTTATCTCGTTTGTGATGATGGTCCAAAACAATTATTACCAAAAGACGGTGGCCATCAACAGCACAAATGGAATCACCGGTAATATCCTATCGGTTGTAGATAATTTTTCAGATTATCTCACCCTGCGGTATGCCAATCAAAAGCTGGCTGAAGAAAATGCACGACTACTGGCGGGATCTAAAGACGCTTATCTTTACCTGGGAACTGAAAAAATCAACAGCAATGACAGTGGCTATTTAAGACAATACGATTATGTGGCCGCAAAAGTTATCAGCAACTCTGTCAACCGACGAAACAATTACATGAAACTTAATAAAGGCAGGCTGCAGGGGATAAAACCCAACATGGCTGTAATTGCCCCTGATGGCGTGGTGGGACAGGTTATCGAAGTTTCCACTCATTTCAGTTCGGTGATGTCCGTTTTAAACCGTAATTCACGTGTGAGCGCAAAACTGAAAAGCTCCAACCAGGTTGGATCACTGCAATGGGACGGAGAAAATTACAGAATGGGAAAATTGATTGACATTCCGTCACACGTTCAGATTATAGTTGGTGATTCGGTTGTTACAAGCGGTTTTTCCCATGTATTTCCTGAAGGTCGCCTGATTGGGGTTGTTGAAAATTTCCGGCTTGACCCCGGTGAAAACTTTTATCAGGTGAAGGTACGATTCACTGTTGATTTTAATAAGCTGTCCTATGTTTATGTAGTTAAGAATGTTTTAATTGATGAGTTAATGATCCTGCAAAAGTCAGAGACCCAAAATTAGTAAAAAATAACAATGATTATTCAGCAAGTCATCAGGTTTATACTAATGCTTTTACTCCAGGTACTGGTGTTCAACCATATCTTAATTGGCGCCTATATTTATCCCTCTTTTTACATCTATTTTATTCTTCTTCTGCCATTTGAAACCAAGGGGTGGGTTTTGCTACTATCAGCATTTTTAATTGGCCTGGGGGTAGATTTCTTTTCCAACTCATTGGGGATGCATGCCGGCGCTTCAGTTTTTATGGCATTTTGCCGGCCAGCAATCATCCGCATGCTCACTGCTGGTAAAGAAAATGAAACCGGTTCTTCTCCCGGCATGAAATCATCAGGGTTTAGCTGGTTCCTTACCTACTCTTTCCTGTTAACCCTTCTCCATCATTCGATGCTATTCCTTCTGGAGGTTTTCGGATTTTCAGATTTTAAACAAACCCTATTCAGGATAATTTTAAGCACAATCGCAACAATGATCCTTGTGATACTTGCTCAACTAATTTTTTACAAACAAGATAAACGTTGACAATAAACGTTTTTAATCCATGAGTTTTAAATTTTCATTCATTAATAATTGACCACTATGAGAAATTTATTTTTAATTCTAATTGCAGGAATTCTTGCATTTTCGTGTAGCAAACCAAAAAATCAGTTTGAAATCAAGGCAAATCTTGAAGGCGTTTCCGAAGGCTGGGTAATCTTGGCAAAAGCTGTTGATAACGACCTCTCACCACTCGATTCACTAATGGTTAAAGAGGGCAAATTCAGTTTTAAAGGAACGATTGATATCCCCGAAATGTATTACCTGCACTTTAAAACAGATGAACAATACCTCGGCTTTTTTGTGGAACCGGGCGAGTTAAACATTACCGGAACGCTTCAGGAGGCCAAATATGAGGGATTGCCAACACAGGCACTTTACGACCGTTTGGTTTCGGAGTTAAAAGTGTATGAGAACCAATTTGAAGAAATTTCGTTGCAATACCGCGAAGCAGCTGCCCGCAATGATGAAATGACCCAACGGGCTATCGAGCAAAGAGCAACTGTAATTGAAAAAGAAAGAATGGATTATATGCTGAACTTTGCTGAAGCAAATAATACGAGTATTGTTGCACCCTTTATTCTGGTCAACAACATTCAAAACTTCGATATCGAAAAAGTGGAAAGTTCAATGGCCAAACTCGATCCATCAGTCCATGGATCAAACTATTACGTCATGTTGAATGAGCAGGTAGAAAAACTGCAGCGTCTGTCAGTTGGCCGCGAGGCTCCGGTTTTCTCACAAAATGATCCCGATGGCAATCCAATCTCTCTTGATTCTTTCCGTGGAAAATATTTGCTGGTTGATTTTTGGGCATCCTGGTGCAAACCATGTCGAATCGAAAATCCAAATATTGTAGCTGCCTATGCAAAATACCACGACAAAGGATTTGAAGTTTTTGGCGTTTCGCTTGACAGGGATAAAAATGCCTGGCTCAAGGGCATTGCAGACGATAACCTTACCTGGCCTCAGGTTTCAGACCTGCAATACTGGAACAACGAAGCTTCAAAACTCTACAGCATTAGCTCAATCCCTGCGAATCTCCTGCTTGACCCAGAAGGGATCATCATTGCCAAAAACCTGCGAGGAGAGGAGTTACACACAAAGTTGGCCGAGTTACTCGATTAACTTTTTCCATATACTTAACCATGTGTAATTTTACCAAGGCTGCCTCAAAAGTCTGGATTTAAACCGATGAATTGAAAATCCAAATAATAGACTTTTGAGACAGCCTCGGTAATTTTGCAGGTATTTATTTTCACTACTGCCCGACTAAAATTTGTTAATATACTACGTGAAAATTTGGCAAATCGTAAAATTATCTGCTACAATACTTTATCCCTGCCTGCTTGAGCATTCAGGCATGCGCTACGCGGAATCCCCGTATGTACGGGGTGAAGTATTGTAGGAAGAGGTTACCCCGATTTTAAAAATACCTCGTAGAGGTTAAAGAAATTAAGGGTTTCAGGACGATTGATTAATTTTACTCGAACAGCATTGATTTATTTTGTGAAATTTACTTTTTCACCCATCAGATAAGTAGCTTTAATCATCTTTTCATCTCCAAGCATCATCAGGGCAAACAACAATTCTTCAATAGAGTTGACTTCCTGAAGCCGGTAGTTGAGCAGTTCGTTCAACGATGGATCTATCACAATGAAATCAGCCTCTTTGCCTGGATCGAAATTTCCGATTTTATCTTCCAGTTTCAAAGCCTTTGCTCCCCCAAGGGTAATAAAATAAAAAGCTTCGAGCGCACTCATGGCTGCAAATGCAGTTGATGAAGCCTTAACGCAATTCAGGTGATTTTTTAATGCTGAAATTTTGTAAGCATCGTGTAGGTTATTTAGCATGGAAAAGCTAGTACCGCCACCAACATCACTTCCAACAGCCATCTTAATCCCATATTCCAGTGTTTTGTGGTAATCAAAAAGTCCACTGCCAAGAAAGAGATTGGACGAAGGGCAATGAACAATAGAAGCGCCAGCATGAGAGATCCGTTTAAGTTCGTTACTATTCAGGTAAATCCCGTGACCAAGAAGTGTTCGTGAGGTTAGTAAACCAAAACTGTCATAAACATCCAGGTAACCCTTGTGATTATTGTAGTTGTGATTAACCAGTTCAACCTCCTGTTTGTTTTCCGAAATATGCGTTTGTACATATAACCCTTCATACTCCTTTAAAAGTGAAGATGCTATTTTGAGCGATTCGGGCGAAGATGTAATAGCATACCGGGGAGTGATAGCATAACTAAGGCGACCGCATCCATGCCATTTAATAATCTGACGCTTTGACGATTCGTAGGAAATTTCAGGTTTTTCGAGTAAATAGTCGGGAGCATTCCGGTCCATCCATGTTTTTCCGGTGATTATGCGCATATTTAATTGAGCGGCAATTTTAAAAACCGCTTCAACGGAAGCATCAAAAACAGCCGGATAAATCACAGCGGTGGTAGTTCCGTTCTTAAGCAATTGATCGATGAAAAACCGGGTATGTCTAAATGCATATTCTGAATCGGAAAAGTGTCTTTCTCTTGGAAAAATATAAGTTTCGAGCCACTCCAGCAGTTGATTCCCGTAGGATGCGATAGCTCCGGTCTGTACCGAATGGACGTGTGCATCAATAAAACCCGGGAAAATAAATGTTTCACCAAAATCTGTAATTTCCATCGGCAGTGGAAACTCTTTTATCACTTCGGGATAATTGCCGGATGCCAGCACTTTTCCATCTTTTGTTACCAGCAAGCCATCCTCAATATAACGGTAACCTGTTTTAAGATTAAAAACATCCGTACTGGCGTAAAAATCAAATAGGCTACCCCTGAATCCTTTTAGCATAAAGTATTCTTTAAAAGAAGATCAAAATTAGTATTTTTTGCTGTGTAGAAAAAAGTTGAAAAAACAACTTAATTTTGCTCACAAGACTTCTCCTTTTGAAAAATTAAATAATTTTGCCGGGTGATTGAAATGCGGGATGTAGCGCAGCCCGGTAGCGCGCTTCGTTCGGGACGAAGAGGCCGCGAGTTCGAATCTCGCCATCCCGACAAAGACCATCGAAAAATGATGGTCTTTTTTGTTTTAACCTCAGCCCAAAAGTATTACACTGTTTACTAGTTTACTGGGAGCTTTTACTGATTACGATTGAATTTTTTTTATTTCTTTCTGAAAAATATTTGCTGTGTCTGATATTGACTTTTTTACAGGTATAAAATTGTAATTCAGCAGTTTACTTATCTTTGAGCTGTCGAAAAAGTAACGATTGAAGGCCGATCGGGCAATCTCTTTAGTGAATGTTGGCTGTTTCCCAAAAAGTGGAAAAAAAAGATTAACCCGCCAGGCGACTGCAGCCATCCAGGGCAAAAGTTGTATTGCGGGTGGTTTTTTGCCAAGCGCCATAGCGATCATTGTGAAGAGCTGATGGTTGGAAATATCTTCAGAAGAAAGGATGAAGCGCTCTCCGGAAATTTTTGATTCCATTAATTGCACCATGATACTTGCCACATCTCTCACATCAACATAACCCATGATACCAGAAGTGTAAAAAGGAATACCTCTATACACTGTATTGAAAATTTGTGAACTGCCTTTTTTCCAGTCTCCCGGACCAATAATCACCGATGGATTAACAATAAACATCTCCAACCCCTCCTCGGCTGCCCTCCATACCTCCCTTTCGGCGCCGTATTTACTTAATGCGTAGGCTGAATTGTTTCGTGAGGTTTTCCAGTAACTGCTCTCGGTAACTGTTTCACCTTGTTTGGTGCGTCCAAGTGCTGATACGGAACTCACATGGCATAAGCGGACATTATCCTTTTGCAGACAGGCATTAACTATATTAGCAGTGCCAACCTGATTAGTCAGGATAAGTTGCTTGTAGTCACTTTTTCTGAAAGAAACCAATCCGGAACAATGATAAACCTGGTCAACACCATCGAGAGCTTCAGCAAGCGAATGGGGATCAAGTATATCGCCATCTACCCATTCTATTTTCTCAAATATTGTCTCATAGTCCCGGTTGTACCAGGATATTGTCTTTTTCACTTTGCCTGTGTCACTATCGGGACGTTTTAATGCTCGCACAATTTTCCCCTGTTTTACCAATTCGTAAAGCAGATGCGCCCCAACCAATCCTGTTCCTCCTGTTACCAATATCATTGTACAAAATTAATTTTTGTCGTGTAAACCCGGATAAATATTTTCCAAAACCTTTCGCAATGCATTATTTTCAGTAATGTACCTGTCAACCAATCGTGGCATTGGATATTGATACACTTCTTTTAAGCGAATCATTATCACTGGATCATGCCAGGCCGTTTTTTCATCTGTACGAATCAGAAAAAAAGTGGATAACAACAGTTGATGGGAGAGCTGATGCTTGTAAACTGCCGAAACATTTAAAAGTTCAGGATTACCTTCGACAAAAAATTCCTGCCACCTCTCAGTAGAGGTGAGTTGTTCAGGACTAAACTCATTGATGGTTTCTATCATGGGGAAATCGTATAAACCTGCCCAAATATCCTTGTTGCCTCTTTTATTTAAATAAGTAAAAAGCTCCCCATTTTTTTCAAAAAGGACTACCAGGTAATGAAAGTGGCGAACAAGCTGGTTGGATATTTTACTTTTTATTGGCAACTTACTGACAAGACTCTGGCTAAAAGCAGCGCAGTTCATTTTAAAAATGCATTCGTGGCAGGATGGGCTTTTTGGCTTACAAACCATAGCTCCAAAGTCCATAAGTGCCTGGTTAAAAATTCCCGGGTTTTCCAGGTCAAAGATTTCATTCAAAGCCTCAAAAATCATTTTTTTACCAACTGCCTTGTCAATCGGTTCTTCAATAGCAAACAAACGGCTGATAACCCTTAACACATTGCCATCAACAGTTGGTGTTGGATATCCAAAACAGATTGAAACAATGGCTGCAGCAGTGTAGGTTCCGATTCCTTTCAGGGCAATCAATTCAATGTAAGTTTCAGGAAATTTACCGCCATGCACATCAACAATAGTTTTCGCAGTCGTATGCATGTTTCGCGCACGAGAATAATATCCGAGTCCCTGCCACATCTTTAGTACCTGATCCTCGCTTGCATTGGCCAGGCTTTTTACATCCGGAAAACGTGCGGTAAAACGCAGGTAATAATCGTGTCCCTGATCAATGCGGGTTTGCTGCAGGATGACTTCAGAAACCCAGATTTTATAGGGATCAGTCGTGCTCCTCCAGGGCAGATTTCTTTGATTGATAATGTACCAGTTCTTTAGTTTGCTTGCAAAATTCATAGGTTTTAAAAGATGTTCCGAAAGATTAATCGGGAATATCAATATTTTAACAATTTGGAAATTAATTTGTTGTTTGAGTCCGATCCCTGTGAACAGCGTGATTAAGGGTATTCATATCAATTCGAAAAAATTGCTAAATTTTTTTGGTTTGCACTGTGTTTGAAAAAAAATCTATATTTGCACCCCTATTTACATAACTAATAATCAAATCTTTAAATTTTTAATTATGACAAAAGCAGACATCGTAAACGAAATTGCCAGCAAGACAGGAATTGAAAAAGTCTCTGTACAGGCCACTGTTGAGGCTTTTATGGAAACTATCAAACATTCGATGGTTACCGGCGAAAACGTTTATCTCCGTGGGTTCGGAAGTTTTACAATCAAGAAAAGAGCTGAGAAAACCGGAAGGAATATCTCCAAGAACACAACCATTATTATCCCGGCGCATAATATTCCGGCTTTTAAACCAGCAAAAACCTTTGTAAACGAAGTAAAAAACCACGTAAACGTTAAATAATCAAGAAAGGAAAAAATTATGCCAAGCGGTAAAAAAAGAAAAAGACATAAAATGTCAACCCACAAACGCAAAAAACGTTTGAGGAAAAACAGGCATAAGAAGAAGTAACACGCACAATTTGAGGGAATTATTACATAATGCACCACAGATTTTTGCATTATGTAATAATTTTTTCTTTTTAGCGCCTATCAAATTTTGTATTGAGGTACCTGATATTTAGCATAATGAATCAAAACCCCGCAGCGTGGATAGGGAATTAATCATAGATTTGAACTCCTCAGGGGTTGAAATTGCACTGCTTGAGGACAAATCCCTTGTAGAACTTCAAAAAGAAAAGTCCAACAAAAAATATTCGGTTGGCGATGTGTACCTGGGCAAGGTAAGAAAAATCATGCCCGGATTGAATGCTGCTTTCGTTAATGTCGGGTACGAAAAAGACGCTTTTTTACATTACCTGGATCTTGGGCCAAATGTGCGTTCCCTGAACAAATTCAGCAAACTCGCTGTAACGGGAAAAATCACTTCTCTCACTCTGGGAGACTTCCGGCTTGAGCCAGAAATAGAAAAAACCGGGAAAATTTCGGATGTGTTGAGTGTGAACCAGCAGATCCTTGTTCAAATTGCAAAAGAACCGATTGCTACAAAAGGGCCAAGGATTGCCTCTGAAATCTCCTTTGCCGGTAGATTTCTTGTACTGGTCCCTTTTTCCGAAAAAATCTCTATCTCCTCAAAAATCCGCAGTGTTGAAGAACGAAAACGCCTGAAGCGACTGATCAAAAGCATTAAGCCTAATAATTTCGGAGTGATCGTGCGCACCGTTGCTGAAAACAAACTCGTCGCCGAATTGGATGCTGACCTCCGGGATCTTGTTGGAAAATGGGATTCTCTCAGCCAAAAAATTGTCAAAGCTGAAGCACCCCAAAAAATTGTCAGTGAGTTAGACCGTACTTCGGCCATGCTTCGTGACCTGCTCAACGAGTCATTTAACAATATTCATGTAAACGATGCCACCCTTGCTGAGGAGATCAAGAACTACATCAAGCAGATCGCCCCTGAAAAGGCAAAAATTGTTAAGTATTACAGTGGCTCAAAGCCGATATTTGAATATTTTGGCGTTGACAAGCAAATTAAAAGTTCTTTTGGGAAAATCGTTACCATAAAAAGCGGTGTTTACCTTGTCATCGAGCGCACCGAAGCCATGTACACCATTGATGTTAATTCTGGAAACAGGGTTAACCGTGAAAAAAACCAGGAAAATAATTCTCTCGAAGTAAATATTGAAGCTGCTACTGAATTAGCCAGGCAATTGCGACTAAGAGATATGGGTGGTATTATCGTCGTGGATTTTATCGACATGACCGAAGCCAAACACCGACGTGAACTTTACCAGAAGCTTAGGGATGAAATGTCAAAAGACCGCGCAAGGCATGTTATTCTTCCACCAAGCAAGTTTGGTCTGGTTCAGATCACAAGACAACGGGTGAGACCTGCCATGGACGTTCAGGTTCTTGAGAAATGCCCGGTGTGCAACGGCACTGGTGAGATTAAACCCTCAATCCTTGTCATCGACGAACTTGAAAACAACCTGCGCTATCTCATCCAGGATCAAAACGAGAGAAACCTTACAATTACCGTGCATCCGTTCGTTTATGCACACCTTACCAAAGGGTTCCCGTCAACCCTGTTAAAATGGAGCTACAACCTCAAAACATGGATCAAAGTAAAACCCAATTCATCACACCATTTCCTGGAGTACCACTTTTTCAATAAAAACAATGATGAACTAAAGATGTGATCACCACATCAGCCAGCCGTATTCCTTTTGTATGATTTTACCCGGCTTTTCCCAAATAATTTTATTGATCCAACGGGCAGGGTTGCGGGACTGGTTCAAAAAATTTGAATTCAAGCAACTTTTTGTTTTTCCTTCTTCCCAGGAACTGACACCAGGATGTATGCTATTATAATTACAGGTAGTGCATAAAATTTTAGCAAGAGAATAAGTCCGGCGGTAAACACCAGAAAAAAAAACTTTAGCTTGTTTTCGCTGAATTTGTAGGATTTAAATTTGAAACCCATTAATGGGATTGGTGAAACCAACAACAGGGAGAAGAAAACGGTAATGATCAACAATGAATGATAATTCTGCAGGATCATATTGATCCAGTGGTGATTTAAATTTTCGGCCTGAAAATTTACCAGTGGCATGGAAGCAAAGAACAACGCATTGGCCGGCGTGGGTAACCCAATAAAGGAGTCCGTCTGACGATCATCAATGTTGAATTTTGCCAGCCTGAGCGCCGAAAAAACAGGGATCAGAAAAGCAGCAAATGATGCAAAATTGACTCCATCCCAAAAGAAAAAGGGCAGGTGTTCGCTGTTTTGCATTAACTGAAAGACTATGACTCCAGGCGCCACGCCAAATGATATCACATCAGAAAGCGAATCAAGATGCAGTCCTAACGGTGATCGGGCATTAAGCAATCTGGCCAGCATACCATCGAGAAAATCGAAAACCGCTGCGATCCCGATGAGCCAGGCCGCCAATACAGAATTGCCATTGAAGGCAAATACAATCGAAATACAACCACTCAGAAGGTTGAGCAGTGTCACAAAGTTGGGTATGTTTTTACGTATCAAAGCAGCATGTTTTTGATAAAAATAGAACTTAAACTCCAAATCGGTTGTTAATCTGATGTCGAAGAAAACGAATGTGCAGATTTTTGATAGCGATCAACAATTTGTGAATTAAGACTGAAATGTCCGGTAAAAGTATTAATTTTTAATGATAAGCTTTAATACCTCCTCACTATATGACAGTTGATGAATTCATTTTATACCCTCTTAAACAGCGTGCGAACATTGTGCTGAGCGAAGGGATTGAATTAATGGATAGGATTTACATTTTTTATCATATTAAACTATTCAGGTACAGCGATTTTTTTGTTGAAATATGGTTTTTGCAGATTTCCAAGCGTATTGACAAAATTCTTGTAGTGAAACAGGAGGATGTTTTACATTTGTACGAAAAAAATATTGACATCTCTGACTTATTTGAAAATAAATGATTCTTCCCCCCATTCTCTCCCACCTGGATATTGAAGATTACGACTATCAGCTTACAGATGAACGCATAGCGAAATTTCCCCTGGACAAGCGTGACGAGTCAAAGTTGTTGCTATTCAATGGGCACATGCCTCACGAAGATAAGTTTAAAAACTTGTTTCATCATCTTCCTGAAGATTGTTTACTTGTGCTCAATAATACCCGGGTTGTACATGCCAGGTTATTGTTTAGAAAAGAAACCGGCGCCCTGATCGAAGTGTTTTGTCTTGAGCCGGCGCCGCCATCGTCAGAAATTCAAATGGCTTTTCAACAAAAGGGTGAAGTGATCTGGAAATGTTTACTTGGGAATGCCCGACGCTGGAAATCAGGAGAATTGAAGGGTACCTTCGGGCACGAAGGAGCCAATATCAGAATAAATGTGGAAAAAGTTAAGCAGGTTGGCGATTCCTATGAATTGAAATTCACCTGGCAACCTGCCGAACTAACTTTTGCCGAAATACTTGAAGGCGCCGGCAAAATCCCCCTTCCACCCTATCTGAACCGCAGTGCAACAGAGAGCGATAACGACCAGTACCAGACTGTTTATGCTCAATACGATGGTTCGGTGGCAGCGCCAACAGCCGGGCTACATTTCACACCGGAACTTTTCACGGCATTAAAACAAAGGAAAATTTCGATCGATTTTGTGACGCTTCATGTTGGCGCCGGCACTTTCAAACCAATAGGGAGAGATGGCCTGAGCTCTCACACCATGCACTCCGAACAGGTGATTATCACAAAACCATTGATCGAAAAACTAATCAAAAAAAAAGGAAATATAGTGGCTGTCGGAACCACTTCCGTGCGGACACTTGAAAGCCTTTACTGGTATGGCGTGAAACTTGAAAAAGACAAAAATGCAGGGTTTCTTATCGATCAGTTTGATCCCTATCAATCAGAAAATCAGACAGGGCTTCGGGTGGAAAAAGCGCTCCAAAATACCCTTGATTATTTAAAAAAAACGGGATCAAACCATCTGACCGGTTACACACAGTTGATGATAGCGCCCGGTTATCAGTACCGGATGATTCGCGGAATGATCACTAATTTTCACCAGCCACGCTCAACACTACTTTTGTTAATTGCTGCCTGGCTGGGAGACAAATGGAAAGAAATTTATGATTTTGCCCTTGAAAATGATTTTAGATTCCTGAGCTATGGTGATGCCTGTTTGTTTTTAAAGTAAATGATTTGATTTAACGTTCATTACCTATACTGGTAATGTAATTTGTTACCTCGATAGTACCCCCTTTGATTTCAAATATCTTCCAGACATTCCCGCGCCCATCTGCGGGAACATTGAAATGATGCAACAGTTGGCCGTTTCCGTAAACTTTCACGCTTGCGCCAGATTTTGAAAGTTGCTTTGAGTTGTCATCAGATAAATTCGTGAAGTCGTGAACCCAATACTCGTAATTTCCTTCCGTTTCAATTACCTTTACTGTAATCGTTTCCGGCCCATATCCTTTTGTATCATCCCTGTCGAGTTGACAAGAACCGTCTTCAGCAATTTTCATATTGCGAAATGATACATGATATTTTCCTTTCTTTTCAAAATGGGCATCAAGGTCTTTCGGAGTGCGACCCCAGTCAAGGACAATCCGCAGCCATTCCATAGCCATTTCAGGGGACACTGAAATGCGGTTATTGAAAATCGTGCCGGCGATCACCTCAATATTCAAACTCGTGGCGATATAATCGTCGGCACTGAAGTGGACCAAAAGGTTCCCGTCTTTAATTTTTCTGGGAAACTTGATCTTTCCTTCCACATCAGTAAAAAAATCGCCGATATTTTGGATGGAAACCGTTGCACCGCTAACCGGGTTTCCATCAAGTGCGTTAAAGAAACGGATGGTGTAGTTTTCTGTGTCCATTTCATCATCAAGCACATCACGCATTTTATCAATTTGTGACCAACCATGAAGACAAGCCAGCATGAATAAACCGGCAAGAAAAATTTTCCTTTTCATAATCATGTGATTTTTAATGAATTTCAATATAAAATATCGTTTTTCAAATTCCTGACCTGCTGGGCATTATCAGTATCATAATCGAAAAGCATATTCCCATTCTGACGATACATCACAACATAATTGAGGTTATACCAAAAAATTGCTTTGCCTACGCGAACACCTGAGAGGACTTCCAGTCGTGCATCACCTGACGAAAGCATCACAATTTTAATTTTGGCCTCATTATCAACGCGCATCATATCAATATTCAACCCTTTGCTGTTACTGGTTTTAATGGTAACAATGCCGTCTTTGTTTTTCAAAAACACGATACTCCCAATAGTATTGTATATGTTCGGGAACTCCTTTTTGAATGAAGGGTTATACTTATCGAATAAAATCTGTACGTCTTTACCTGGGATGGAAACATCGCTTGTCCTGATCAGATGAACCGCTGCAAACAGGCCGGCAATTGTTTTTTCATATTTCTGCTGTACCAGCTTGTCATTTTCCTCCTTGAGCATTTCTATCACACTAAATTCTCCGCCACTGGCAAAGCCGGCTTCCTTCAGGTTCATCCCTGTATTTCTGTTGAATGCTCCGGTAATGAAAATATCTCCACCCGATCCGGTTTTGATTCCAAATTGATTAAAGTCTTTGCTGTCGAAGTAAAGATCATTCCCCAGATGGTGGCCGTCCGCAGAAAATTTAGCCACAAAATTCAAAAAATTATCCTGATGGATTGTGTCAAAGCCCGCTTTGGAAATCCAGACCGGATGACCACTCCGATCGAATTTTGCAAGGAAAATATCGACCTCTCCCCCTGTTTGGATACTTTGTTTGCCTAAAGTGATTGCCCCGGAAAAAGTACCGGTAACCAGTGCGTTTCCCTGTTCATCGAAGTTGGCGCTATAAGCAACAGCTTTTCCATTACCAGTGCTCCGGTTAAACCAAACCGGTTCTCTGTCAGAATTGAGGAGCATCGAAAACATTGCAGCATTTCCATCGGCGGTTTGATTTATTGCGCCAAAACGAAAGTACTCATCAAAATAACCGGTAATAAGTATATTCCCATCCTTTCCGACAATCAAATCAGATTGGTTATCGCCACGATTACCGCCACCTGCAAGCACCTCTTCCCAGAGTTCCCGTTCATATTTTGCATTCCCGAATTTATTACCAAGCGGTACAATTTCTGCCTCAATTTCCACATAATCAGGCATGGTCAAACCCACGGGAGCATTGATATAAGTAGGATCGGCCATAACAAATTTTTTACCTTCAAAGATGAGATAATCACCATTCACTGCTTCTGTAAATCCTACTGCAGTTGCTATATGACCGGGAAACTGCAAGCCAACAACATCCAGTCCAATCAGGCTTCGGACCAGGTAGGCAAAAAGCACCGAGCGGTCTTCACAATCCGAATAAGGATAATGAAATAACTCGTCAGCAAAGAAAAATTTCTCAAACCCGAATTGATCCTGATCGGTCTTGTAGTCGAAAGCTGTCTGCACGAAACGTAATAAAATACTGACCGCTTCAAGTTCTGATTTACCCTGAATGAGTGGAGCGAAGTTTTCAACCAGTGAGGTTTTTAACTCATTGGAAACCATCGCATCAAAATAAACCTTGATGTCTGATTGCGGGTAATCCTTGTAGAAATCAATGGCATGGCTGTTGAAGTTTACATTGATCGGAGTTTCATTTCCCTCAAATGTAAATCTGAATTGATAAGCTGATGATTGATCTCCAATGGCCAATACACTATTTACGTTCAGGTCAAACAGGCGGTGGGCTTCCGGAAAATCGTTCTCATAGGTAAACAGGTTGTTCTGATCACCTTCCATCATATAATAATTCAAATTGTTGAATGTGAAATAATTACGGCTATATACCTGGTTAATGACCGGAAGAAGTACAAAAATTTCATTTTCATAAAAAGCAACTTTAGTCAAATAACCTGAGCGGATAAGAAGAAACCAGGTAAGAAACCTTGCTGAATTTGAATCGTTTCCTGCGATCTGATCTGCAGCTTTGCGCACAAACATATAGTAACCCCAATCATTCAGGTTCATCTGTTCGCGATAATCATAGAACTGATCAAGCAGCGTATTGTAATTGGTTGCGCTTAGAAGTTCAAATTGCTTGCTGATTGCTTCTTCATTAATTTCACCAGATAACCTGGAAGCCAGATTAAGATCATATTCAAATGGCAACAGAACCCCATAAAAATTGATCTCGGCAATGGTTACAGCAAATTCCTGAGGTTCGCTTTTCATTACCCTCGGCAAAATAGGATCAGGGACAAATTTCGGAGTAATCAGGGGAGGAACTTTAATGGTTGGAAGGGGCTTTGGAGGTATTGGCCTTTCAGGTTCTTCA
Organism: Bacteroidales bacterium; assembly: GCA_014860585.1. Lineage (NCBI taxonomy): Bacteria > Pseudomonadati > Bacteroidota > Bacteroidia > Bacteroidales > Bacteroidales bacterium. Next base: position 55,507 of record JACZJL010000068.1, read on the forward strand.
TAAGATGGAAAGATATCCGGTTTTGGTTCATCGGGAGGCTCAACTCCCTTAAAAACCTGAAATTGCTTCCACCGTTCGGCCAGGTAGCCGGCAAAGGCTTTATCCTGCTCTTTTATATAATCATCAAATTGCTTCGAAAGTTGCTCAAGTTGCTTCTCACGTTCTTCTTTAAAGTCCTGCATCTGCTGCTGCCGCTGTTTTTTCCATTCTTCAAACCCGGTTTGCGCAAAGGCTTCTAAGCTAAAAAAGACAATCAGAAACGATACCATCGTTCGACGAATGACGAAACTTGTTTTCATAAAAACTGACTTTTTGGTTAAACTTAACTAATTGCGAAACTTAGGGCAAGATTACTAAATTTTCCGGAATTTTTTGTGCAGATTCAAACAAATTTTGTTCCGTCAAGATGACAATTATTATCATTAGTCAACTTTTTTATACCTCCACATGGCAACTGACAATGCAACAACTGCATAGATAAATAATGACACAAACTGCCGGATAATGTCGGCCAGGCCGGATCCTTTGAGCATAACCATCCGCATGATCTCAATAAAATAGGCAATTGGATTGATGACATTAATTATACGCGCCCATTCCGGCATGCTTTCAACTGCAGTAAAAAGGCCGCTCATCAGGATAAAAATTACTAAAAAGAACCAGGTCAGAAACATGGATTGCTGCATGGTATCGGCAAGTGTAGAAATGATCAGTCCAAGTGCCAGAACCACCAAAAGAAACACAGCTGCTACTCCAAAAACAAGTCCGATGCTCCCAACAAAGGGAATATCGAAGAAAATTTTGGCCACAACCAATCCAAGCGCCAGTTCAAATATAGCTATGATCCAAAATGGTAAAAGCTTCCCTGCAATGAACTGGTATTTTTTAATGGGCGTTACATTGAGTTGCTCAATGGTCCCGATTTCCTTTTCGCGGACGACGTTCATCCCCGAAAGAAAAAGAGCCACGATGGTCACCAAAAGAACAAGTATTCCCGGCACCATGTAGGTTTTGTAATTCAATTCGGGGTTGTACCAGTAAGCGTATTCGACCCCAACAGGTTGTTCCACCTTCCGGCTGATCATGTTGGCAACCAGGTTCAGATTAAAATCGCGGATGATCGAAATCGTATAGGCATTGATCAGGCTTGCTGATGAGCCATTGATGGCATTTATTACTAAATTAACGGCAGCTTCTTTTTCGTTCACAATGTCTTTTTCAAAATCCGGAGGAATCTGAATAATCAGGTCGGCAACATCTCTTTCGAGTGCTTGTTCGCCCTGGGAGTAATTAAATGAGTACCCTACCATTTTATAAAATGTCGAGCCATTGAATTTACTCACCAGTTCGCGCGATGAAGGGCTTTGATCAAGATCAATAATGAAAGTTCTGATACTTTTCATGTCGTAGGTTGCAGCGTGAGCGAGAATCAGCAGTTGAATGACCGGCATCACAAAAATGATCGGTAACATCATCCGGTTACGGAAAATCTGCAGAAATTCTTTCTGTAAAATATAGATGATCGTCCTCATTATGCCAACCTGATTTTAAATTTCCGGACACTCAGTGCAATAAAAAATATGATCATTCCTGTTAGAATTAAGGTCTCTTTCCATAAATGACCAAGACCAATTCCCTTGAGCATAACACCACGCAATACGATAATGAACCACTTGGCCGGAATCACATTGGAAATCCATTGTAATGGCCAGGGCATGTTTTCGATGGGGAAAATAAATCCTGAAAGCAAAATGGAAGGCAACATGAGCGCTACCATTGAGATCAGCATGGCTACCTGCTGTGTATCGACAACTGATGAAATAAAAATCCCAAGCGACAATGCCAGGATGATATAGAGAACACTGTAGCCGAGAAGCAGCACAAGGCTGCCTCGGACGGGAACGCCAAAAACAAAAAACCCGAGAATGAGGATCATCACAGCAATCATAAAGGCCAGCAATACATAAGGTACGACTTTGCCAATGATGATCTGGATGGGCCTGAGCGGTGAAACGAGCAACACTTCCATCGTTCCCATCTCCTTTTCACGGGCTATCGAAATGGAGGTCATCATGGCTGAAATAAGTAATAAAAGCACTGTGATGACACCAGGAACAAACATGAAAACGCTTCTCAATTCAGCATTGTAGAGCATTTTCACTTCAGTCCTGACTTCAATCGGAAGTTTTTTGTCGCTAAACAGTTCCTTTTGAAAATTGCTGATGATTGCCATTGTGTAATTTGTAAGGATTCTGGCCACATTTGGATCCGAAGCATCTGCCAGGATTTGTAGAGAAGCAGTACCATTGCGTTCAATTTTTTCTGCAAAATCAGGCTCAAAAATCAATACCTGTTTAATATTGCCTTGTTTAAAAGCGGCTTCAATGGCTGTTTCACTATCAAGGTTTTCGGCCAGGATAAAATATCCTGATGACAGAATTTTGTGGGTGAGTTTAGAGGTGACAGGGTCTTTTGAATAGTCAAGTATAGCGATGCGGGCATTTTTGATATCGTTCGTCAGGGCAAAACCAAAAATGAGCAACTGCACCACAGGCATCCCGAACAAGATCAGCGAAGTGCGGTAATCGCGGAAGATGTGGTAAAATTCTTTTCTAACAAAACCGATGAATTGTTTCATGTGCACAATTTGATTTAGATAGTTTGGGCCCTGGCAAGTTTTAAAAACACATCATTCATTGTTTTTGATTCGTACTTTTCTTTTAGCAAATCAGGAGTGTCCAGTGCTTTTATTTCACCATCAACCATGATTGAAACGCGGTCGCAATATTCCGCTTCATCCATATAGTGAGTGGTGACAAAAATGGTGATCCCGCGATGTGCAGCCTGGTAAATCATTTTCCAGAACTGCCGCCGGGTTATCGGGTCAACTCCGCCCGTGGGCTCGTCAAGGAATACGATTTTGGGCTCATGCAACATGGCTACAGTGAATGCCAGTTTTTGCTTCCACCCCAGTGGCAGTGATTTTACGAGCCGGTTCCGGATATTTTCAAGACCAAGCTCTATTAACGCTTGTGAGGTTTTTTCCCTGATTTCATTTTTACCCAATCCATAAATTCCACCGTAGAACCGGATATTTTCGACCGGTGTCAGATCCTCGTAAAGCGAAAATTTTTGGCTCATATAACCAATACTTTCCTTGATTTTGTTGGTTTGGGTATAAACATCAAACCCACCAACCAACGCTTTACCTGATGTGGGTTTCCAAAGGCCGATCAAAATTTTCATAGCTGTAGTTTTACCGGCGCCGTTTGCTCCAAGAAATCCAAATATTTCTCCGCTTTTTACATTAAAAGTTAAGTCGCGATTTGCAGTGAAGTCACCGAATTTCTTGACAAGCTTTTCAACTTCAATGATATTTTGGTTGGTAGTTTTCATTTGTTTTTCTGTGTTTTCCCTACCATCAAATCCATAAAACAATCTTCGATGTTGGGTTTAATTTCTTTGATTTCCAGATGCTGATGTTTTTTTTGCTCCAGGTATGTTTTCAATTCGCTGAGATCACAATCTTTCGTTTGAGGGGTAACATGCAAATAATCACCGAACGGATACACTGTGTTGATGTATTCACACTCCTCCAGGTCGCTGATTAATCTGAAAGTCTCATCTGATTTTACTGCCAGCAGCCTGTGGTTAAATTGCCCGATCAGATTTTCAGGTGTTTCGATGCCCAGGATTTCTCCATTCTGCATCAATGCGATACGGTCGCAAAGTACAGCTTCGTCCATGTAGGGCGTAGATACCAGGATTGTTATTCCCTGTTTATTAATCCTGCGAAGCATTTCCCAGAATTCCTTTCTCGAAACAGCATCCACACCGGTCGTAGGTTCGTCGAGCAAAAGGACTTCAGGGCGGTGAATAAGGGCGCAACAAAGGGCAAGTTTCTGTTTCATCCCACCAGAAAGCTTTCCTGCCGGGCGTTTTTTAAAAGGCTCAATTTGGGTGTAAATATCCCTGATCAAGCTGTAATTTTCGCTAATTGATGTGTTGAAAATGGTAGCAAAAAACTCCAGGTTCTCCTCAACGGATAAATCGGGATATAATGAAAACCTTCCTGGCATGTAACCCACCGACCGCCTGATCTTTTTGTAATCATTCACGCAATCAAACCCGTTTAAGTTTGCAGTCCCGCTATCGGGTAGTAACAGGGTAACCAATATCCTGAATAAAGTTGTTTTTCCGGCGCCATCCGGACCAATAAGGCCAAATATCTCCCCTTCTTTCACTTCTAAGGAAATCTCTTTCAGGGCTTTGGTTTGGCCATAAGATTTGCTTAATTGATTTACTGAAATTGTATTCATTGATAATTTTTTCAACCCTGTTAGGATTCGGACCCTGTCAGGATGATTTAGAAATTAATTTCTCCCGGCATCCCGATTTTCAATGTTCCGTCATTTTTCACCAAAACTTTCACGGCATACACCATATTCACACGTTCATCCCTGGTTTGAATAATTTTTGGTGTAAACTCGGCGCTTTCGCTCACCCAACTGACCGTTCCAGATAATATTTTTGTATTTTCTTTATCAACATCAACCAACACCTTTACTTGCTGGCCGATTTTAACCTGTGGGATCTGGCTTCCGCTTGCATAAACCTTTAAGGTCATTTCGCGTAAATCGGCCAATTTGTAAAGCGGTTTGCCAACCACGGCCATTTCATGCGCGTTTACATATTTTGTCAACACCACGCCATCCATCGGGTTGGTAATGATCGATTTGCTGATGGATTCCTCAACCTGGGCAATTTGCTTTTGAATAGCGCCTGCCTCGCTTGATATGGATGATTGCTGCGATTTGACCGATTTGATCTGCTTTTCGATCACATCAATCTGCCCCGAAATATCATCCACCTGCTTTTGAGTAGCCGCACCATCCTGATACATCTTACCGATACGCTCCCGGTCGCGCTGAATATTGACTTTTTGTTGTTCATACACTGCAATCTGCGCATCCAGGTTAGAAATCTTTGAAATGATGGCCTCTTTCTGAGCAAAGATCTGAGCTTTTTTTAACGAAAGGTCAGTGGTATCAATCCAACCGATAATTTGTCCGGCTTTCAGAAAATCGCCCTCATCCATTGCAAATTCCAATATTTCTCCGGTAGCCTGGGCCGAAATGGTGATTTCAGTGGCTTCAAAATTTCCGTAAGCGTCCGATGTCCGGTCGCCTTCAGTGCACGAAATTAGCCCTGCAAAGGCGCTCCAGATAATTAGAATTAGTTTTCTGTTTTTCATTGTTACAAAGTATAATTTGGTTTAAAGTTGTCCTATGGTTTTCAGATAATTGATTTTGGACATTGAAAGTTGGATCCGATGGGTTTCAAGTTCCAACTTCGCCCGGGTTGCTTTGTTGAGTTCTTCAAGGTATTGTGTCGAGGTAATCATCCCGTTGTCGAGCTGGGATGAAGCGGTGGTTGCAATTTTTTCCCTCAAGATAATCAGGCTTTCATCGTTGGCGATCAGGTTGCTGAACTTTTCAATGGCAGCAAGGTCATCCTCGACCTGGATTTTCACATTCAAATCCAACGCTTCCTTTTGTGTTTCAACAATTTCCTGTTGTAAATAAAGTAATTTTTTCTGATTCTCAGGCCGGTTCCAGTTGAAAAGATCCCACGATAAGCCGACTCCAACCATGTAATAGCTGTCAAATTCGTTGGAGAGCATGTTGAGACCAGGCTTGCCATAACCCAGTTTCCCAAATCCTGAGAATTTAGGCATTTTGCCGGCTGTGACAAGATTTTTGGAGAGTTCGAGTTTATTTTTTTGCAAATCAAGGAGTAGGTATTCAGGGCGCTGATTGACGAATGCCCGGGTAATGATCTCAGGTTCTGGAAGCACGAGAAATGTGGTTGAAGGCAATTCCAGATCGAGCAATTCACCGAGCATCCTGAACGTTCCACGGGTTTCAGCATCAATCTCAATGATGCTTTGGTCGATCTGGAGGATTTGCGCCTCCAGGACATCAGCACTCATCTGCAAAATCATCCCATTTTCTATTCCTGAAGCAAGTTCCCTGAGCTTCTCCTCCACCGTTTGCTTGTTAATCAACAGTGCTTCTTTACTTTTCTGGAACAGGAGGATTTTAAAGAACAGCCCATTTACCCGCTCCTTTACTTTGTAAAGTTCTACCTCAACCTGCTGCTGGTTGATTTGCAGGTCAGCACTTTCAAGGTTTTTCAGTTCGCGGGTTATGCCTCCATCCCAGATCAGCTGATTCAACCCGAGTTGCAGGTCAAAAACATCTTTGTCCGGCGAAGGAAAACTAAATCCGGGCAACCTGACCGGTACTTCAGTAACATCCGACTGGTAACTAGCCCTCCCGTCAATCCTGAACTGAGGCAGGTAATCTTTGTCCGAATTTTCATTTTTTAATGCTGTAGATTCGGCAAATAATTGCTTTTGTTTCATGATAGGGTAATTCTCTACTGCACGCCGGTGGCAATACTCAAGGATGAGCGTGTCCGGCGTTCCAGCCTCAAGCCCGGACGCAGTCAGCAGGCTAAGTGTCGCGAGTAACAATATTTTTAGATTATTCATGGTTAGCTGCATTTATGGTTTTTCGATTAAAATTGCGCTTTTGATAAAGTTAAAAACATCCGTTTTGCGCTGCTCAAGAAAACGTTCATAGGCTGTCCGGTCATTTTGAAAAACCACGGCATTCATGATTGGGCGGGCAACAAAAGGAAAAATACACAATGCAAACGTGTTGATCAAAATTTGCCTGGGATCAAAAGGTTTGAGTAAACCATTTTGGATTTCCTGTTGAATTTGTGCTAAAAAATCCGGAATCCTGTTTAGCCTGTTTGACAACAAATCGGCCAGTCGCTGAGGATTTTGCGAAAGCTCGTGCAGCACAAAGCCCGGTAAATATGGATTCTCGATAATAATACCAATGTAGTTATGGACAAAAATTTCCAGCTTTTGAAGGAATGGCAGTTCAGAGCTGATGAGCAATTCGACCTGAGGCATGAATTTCTGAAATGCTTCCAGAAATACAGACTGGAACAGTTGGTCTTTACTTCGGAAATAATAGTGCAGCAAAGCCTTATTAATTCCGGCTTCATCGGCTATTTCCTGCATCCTGGCGCCAGTCATGCCTTTCTCAATAAAAACCTTTCGGGCTGACTGCAGGATTAATTGTTCCGCATTTTGTGGGCTTTCTGTCATTGTTTGTATAAAAAAAATTTAATTTTAACTATTTAGTTTAACCAAACGGTTAATTATGATAAAAAGTTTATGAATCCGAAAAATTTTTACAAAAAAAATCCGGAGCACACCCTGATGCGCTCCGGATTAATAGCAATGGTTAATCAGCGGTAGCAAGAAAACGCCCATATGTTGAAAATCAATGAATGCCCCAACCCTAAAGGGAGCATTGATTTTCAACGATTTACTCCCTTTAGGGTGGGGTAAATAAATCGTTGAAAATCAAATTCAGGGTGTTTTCTTGCTGATACTAATCAGCAGGTTATTTCACACTTAATTTCTTTGAAATTACCTTATCATCAATGCTGACACTGTAAATGTATATTCCGGTGTTGAGGCCGGCAGTATTGAGGCGCAGTTGATGTTTACCAGCATGCACGCTTTGGGGTTCCGCTTTACGGACTACCTGCCCGATCAGATTGGAAATTTCGACATGAATGGTAACAGCCTTTTCGGTTTTAACATCAATGTAAGTGTGTCCCTGGCATGGATTAGGATAATTTTGAGATACACTGAAGCTGAATGTTTCCATCTCTTCCTGTCCCTGAATTAATCCCAGGTCGGTATCAGTAAGAATAAAATCGTCAACAAACCAAAACTGTACAGGATTGATCAGATCGAGCGGGTCGATTTGTTGATAAACGAATGGAATCTTGTAGCTTCCGTTACCTAAATCCAGCACATATTTTGACCCTGCAGCCATAAACGAATTGTACCATGCAGCCGAAAACTGCGTAACCACGTAAGTATCGGAGTAAGTGTTGTTGATTACATCGTAACCCACGCAGTAGATATCCGGCTGGTCATTATCACCATAGTTTTCGATATTTGTATCTATCCATGAGAAAAACATTTTTGTACCATCAGGTGTCGAGGCGATAAAGGGGCGGTTGTCCTCAGCAACCGGATCCGTCATACCAGTGTAGTTAAACTCTCCACGGAAGTTTTCCATTAATCCAAGATTATTGGCCAGCCATGTTTCACCACCATCCGGTGAAAAGGCGTGGATCATAGCCACAGTGCCATCACATCCGGTAGAACCTGTGAACCCGGTTATAATGGTCCATTCCTGACTTCCAACTCCAACAGTAAACATCAGATGTGGGTTTCCGGAAAAGTCAACACTGAGGCCAAGCTCAAAGCCAGAGGTAAATGGAATGTCTTCTCTTTCCGGAGTATTGGGCGCAGGGAAAAGGGTTTCGATCAGTTCGTCGGTAAGGTACTCAAGAACTACCGGCAAACCGTCAACACCTCCAAGTTGAACATTGTAGGGTCCATCCCAGAATTGCCCGCCATCTATGGTTTTGTAAAGAATCGGGTGATAGCATCCATCGGATTCAACCGAATTTTCGCCATTATTGGAGAGATAGGCAATATAACCCGTTAGTCCGTCAGGAGCGAAGGCGACCTTACAATCAGCAACACCGGCCTCCGCACCGCTTATCGGACTTATACCGCCTGCCGGCATGAACTCCAGGTAACGATCCATTTCAAAATCACCAATCTCAGGATTAAAGTACCCTTTGGTGATGATCATATTGTCTTCATATGGAAGCGCAACTCCATTGTTGGTTGGGTCAACACAAATGGCTAATCCCTGGCTGGTAATTGTATAAGCTTCGGGGACTCCCTGCAACCATTCCGGAGTAGCAGCCACATTGTGTTGGGTAGGAGGTTCTGCGGTAGTAAATTGATGTACACCGTAACCATAACCACCCCAGGTTCCGTTGTTTGAGCCATCAAGCACAGCGGCAAAATAGCTGAAATAAGCATTGGTGGGTTCTGTATTACCTGCAGGGTTGTAAAGAGCCCCCATAGGATAGCGGCCGTTAAAAGTTGCTGATGGGGCCTCATAAACCTGCACATTGTTGGTCCAGTTGGCTCCTCCGTCAACCGAATAATCGTAGGCAAGGAATCCACTACCAGGCCCGTTGGGCGGGACATTCATCCTGTGAACAAACGAAATGGCATTGATTGCCGGGTCAGCCCAAATATACTGGCGGACACCTAAAAAACCAAAACCATTACCGGATGTACCCAGCTGACGAAGCACGATAGCCCGCTCGCCTCCTGGATATTGCGACTGAATTGGTTTGGGAACCGGAGCGTTACTGGTTTGTTCAGTGTAAATCCTGTTTGGTTCTTTACACACTTTAAGGCCATCCCTGAATTGAATGGTCTGTTGCCCGAATATCAACACTGATAATGCAAGGCCAAATGTCAGAAGTAATGCTTTTTTCATAGTACTGCTGTATTAGTTAGTGATTAAAATGACTGTGTAAAAATACATTTTTTTAAAACCACAAAATATTTTCAGTATTTTTTCAATAAGTTATTCCTCAAGTAAATCTGCAGGCTGGTTAAAACAATTTCTCAATCTGTAAATGAAAAAATTCTGCACATGGCGGTTTCGTTTATACATTGGGACGATAACCGGTTCTTCTATCTCCCTGAAATATTCTGCAAGAAGGGGATTTGGGTCTTTAAAGTCGCGGCTGTTGGTAATATAGTAGGCATCTGAGCCGGGGAAAAGGCCAGGTCGTTCCCGGTTAATCCAGGCATATTTATGAAGGTTTTTTAAATCCCCGATTGCAATGAGGTTTTGACCGGTATGCCGGGCAACGTAATAATCGAGGTGCGCCCCAGGAAACCAGCGAGTGATAATAACAGGAGCAACATCAGCCATTCTTCCATGCGAAATATCTTCATCGCGCAATTGACTGAACTTCTCTCTAAAATCCTTCCATTCTGACATATCGAGGGTGACATCATGCCTACCCAGTCGCTTTGGATCATCTGCCGGTGGTTGACCGATAATTCCCAATTTAATTTCAAACGCTCCTATCGTTAGTCCAACCAACAGCAATCCGATACTGATTTTAATAAGTTTGGGTAAAAGATTTAACCTCTCCTTTTGCATATCGGCGAAAAAAACACCGGCAATCAACATTAATCCCAGGTAACCCGGCCCGCTCCAATGGGGCAACGTTTGCCTGAAAAGGGCAAAAAATAGAAACAGCCCAATCAGGGGGATTGACGATAAGAATAATATTTTCCTGTAGTCAGGGTTTAAAGAAAATCTCTTTTTAAACAGAGCAATTAGTGCAATGATAATGATGATAAAATTTACCGGGTTATTGTACAAAATCTGACCGAACAATTCAGTGATAAAAAAATCTGGTCGCAGCCCTGATTCAAAAAGGCTAACCCGCTCTCCGTGAAAGGTAAAACTGATGAAATTGTATTGAAAATTCCACCAGATCACCGGCGAAAAAATTACCAACGAAATCATCGCTGCAGCATACAGTTCAAATGTTTTCAGCCAGTTCCGGTTGTAAAATAAAATAAATAGCCCTGCTGCCAGCCACAAAAACGCGGAAGTGTATTTCGACAACATGGCCAGCCCAATCACAACTCCGGCAACCAACATGAGTCTGCGACTTTTTGCTTGGATTTCCCTGTCGGGCAGAATGGTTACAAGGAGTAAAAGGCTGATCAGCCAGAAAAAAACCTGTGGTGTGTCGGGCATGATAAAAATCCCGACAATCACAAAACAATAGATCGATGTGTTATAGAGAATGGCTGCATAAAGTCCTGCCAGACTATTTTTTATTCTTCTACCGATCAAAAAAATCAACCAGGTGTTTACCCCGCCAAGCAAAACCGAACTTAACCGGAGGAAAAATTCATGATCCAGCAACAAGTTCAGGGTTGTAAGCTGAATGAAAATTCCGATCATTGGTGGATGGTCGAAATGGCTCAGATCAGGGTAAAGCGCGTAAGTCCAGTAGTACACTTCGTCGTTCCCCAATTCAAGAAAAAAAGCCAGAAATCCACGGATCAGCAGCGACATGATAATGATTATCCGGAGGTACCCAATGTATCCTCTTTCAATGTGACTATTGGGAATGGCTGGCTGGTTGAGCATTGTTGTTACCTTTAATCAATGTAAGTTTCTTTCAAAACGGATTTTACTTTCCTAATCTCGTTTTGAGTCAAAGTTCCCTTCACTTGAATTATACGCTGCTTGTCAATCGTCCTTATTTGGTCAACGACAATCCAGCCAGTCAAATTTTCATGATTTACTTCTATCCGTGTCGGGTAATTTTTTGAAGTAGTCGCCATTGGCGCAACAACAATAGTTTGAAGGTGCCTATTCATTTCATCAGGCGAAATAATTACACAGGGTCTTGTTTTTCTTATTTCACTTCCAATTGTCGGGTCAAGGTTGACCAATACAATTTGATATTGATTTAGTTCCATTCTTCAGGGTTTTCATCTTCAAATACATCATCGAACAAAAGTTTATCATCACCTGCGGCATGCATTTCCTTAAATGCTTTATCCCACCCTTTTCTTGGTGCTGTCAAAGGTTTGATAATTATCTGACCTTTTTCAAGTATCAATTCAACTTTGTCTTTGATATTATATTTCTCAAGAAGTGCCTTACTCAGCCTGAAGCCGCGCGAATTACCGATTTTGATTACAGAAACTTCCATTTTACTAACTTTTAATGTAGGTACAAAGTTACTACATTTAATGAATGCCAGACATAAAAAGAAAAGTTGTGGTATTTCCGTAAAGAGATCCCAAACCCAAAAATTATAAAAGCTTTTTCTATTCGCAACTCATTATGAAATTCGCTCTTTCATAAAAGTTAATAAACAGTAGATCAATTGAAAGGCAAGACAATAAAAACCAGGATATCCCAAACGGTGTGGCTTACGATATTTATGATCATTGAATGGTGTTTTTTGTAAAGCCAACCCCAGAAGAGCCCGCAGGTGAGAGCGGCGAGTACCAACACCAGGTTTCCGGTAAAAAGATGAACAGCGGTGTAAAGAAACGTTGCCACTAAAAATCCGGGATTTACCCCGAAATTCATTTGCAATCTTCGCTGCAGGAATCCTCGCCAGAAAAGCTCCTCGCCAGGGCCAATAATAACCAACATCAAAATTACGATCCGCCAATCCGGAGCTTCCTGTTTGAACCCATAAACCTGGTTAATCCCTTCGCCGGCACTATCAAGAACAATACGGAGTGCAATATTCCCTAAGTAAAAGACAACAAACAACAGCGCGGCAAAGGCAAGCCCCATCAGCATTTTTTTTAGCGGGGAAGTCTTAAAATCAAATTGTAGAAGCCTCAGGTTTTCATTATCCAATAAGAAAACGATAGAGAGGATGACTACAAGATTTGTACTCATCCAATACCAAAAATCAAATGCCCCGGCCTGCCTGATAACAAACATAACCGAGAACATCACCACCGCAAGCAGGGTAATGATCAAAGTCAGCCGATCATTTAGGCGGTGATTGATATCGGGACTTGGGATCATAACAGATACCGGATCACCGATTCGACGAGGAGAGCGCCCGTACTCAGTAATCCGAACACAAGGTTGTATTGAGCTGTGGCGCCATCGAGGGCAATAAAATCAATGGGATTTTTGGGTTGTTTGCGATTAAGTGCTTTTTGCCAGAGCTTAAGTGCCATGGGCAACGAGAGCAGCACAAGTACAAAGCTGAAGGGCATAAAAGGGAATTCGGGAATCAAAAAGAAGGGCACCAAAATGAGTGCTAAAACCATGAAAAAGGGTCCAAAGATCAGGAATCCATAATACCTTAGCGACGCTTTATCACCAAGCAATGAAGCAATGGTGAAAATATGTCCTTCCTGGTCGCTGGCAATATCGCGCCAGTTGTTGGCATGAAGAATGGCAATTACGAGGGTGGCGATTGGAACGGCCCATAGTACCGGAATCCATGAAAACGTGGCGGTTTGAACATACCAGGCGCCCAAAGCGCCAAGAATACCAAAGTTCAGGAAAACCGCCAGGTCGCCCAATGCACGATATTTCAAAGCAAACTTACCCCCGATAGTATAAAAGATTCCAATCAATAAACCGGGGACTCCAATAAGCAGCAACAGCGGACCGACAACCCATGCGAGGTAAAGACCGATCATTGTACCAATAGTCAAAAGAACAATTGCAGCTTTCATGGCTTCGCCTGTGGTTATTATTTTTCTCACAACACCACCGCTGACAGGATTCGGGAATTTATCAAAACCATTTTTGAAATCATAAATGTCGTTCAATATGTTGGCCCCGGAGTGCAGCATGACCACTGCAAAAAATGCAAGGGCAAAATTTCCGAAACTAAAGCTGGTTCCGCCATAAACGTAAGCCAGTAATGAGCCGAATATTACTGGCATGGTGGAAGCAGGTAACGAAAACGGCCGGATGCTGATCCACCACTTCTTTGTAAAACTTAAACTCACTTCGTTATTCATTATTAATCAGTTGTTTTAAATTATTTTGCAAGATTAGTCATAATAACAATAAAGAGGTTTCGGGGTTTAAATTTTTACCTAATTTTCTTTCGTTCAAACAAATCTTTTTACTTTTGCCACGTCAATTAATCAACATGGATTCATACAGGTTATTCTCCATCCTTAGCAGGCGCAACTACCTCAACATCAAAAGAAGAGACGCCTTCCTTTCTTAATTTCTTCGGCTTTGACCGAAGACTCCCAGCCATTTTTTCTTACTCATTTTTTTTATTTCCAAAATTTTAAAAATTTATTTTTATGGAACTACCTTTTGCTGAATCCTATAAAATGAAAATGGTGGAAACCATCAGAAAGAGCACCAGGGAAGAGCGTGAAACATGGATCAAAGCTGCCAGATATAACCTTTTCAATCTTAAAAGTGAACAAGTTTTTATTGACTTACTGACCGACTCTGGTACCGGCGCCATGAGTGACAAACAGTGGTCGGAGATGATGCTCGGCGATGAAAGCTATGCCGGAGCTTCTTCATATTACAAAATGAAAAATGCCATTAAAGACATCCTCGGGTTCGACTACTTTTTACCAACTCACCAGGGCAGAGCCGCTGAGAACGTACTTTTTTCAGCCTTGATCAAAGCGGGTGATATTGTCCCCGGAAATTCGCACTTCGATACAACCAAAGGTCATATTGAATTCAGGAAAGCCACTGCTGTTGATTGCACTATTGATGAGGCTTTTGATACTACAATTTACCATCCGTTCAAAGGCAACATCGACCTTGAAAAGATGGAACATGTGCTAAAAACAAATCCTATCGGACGCATTCCTTTGATTATTGTAACGGTGACCTGCAACAGTTCGGGAGGACAACCGGTTTCGATGCAAAATATGCGCGAGGTTTATGCCATGGCGAAGAAATACGGCGTTCCTGTGTTTTTTGATTCAGCCCGCTTTACCGAAAACGCCTATTTCATCAAACTGCGCGAACCCGGGTATTCCGGCAAATCAATAAGGGAGATTGTCCGTGAAATGTACAGTTTTGCTGACGGGATGACCATGAGCAGCAAGAAAGACGCCATTGTCAACATGGGTGGTTTTATCGGATTCAGGGATGAGGCACTCTGGAAAAAAGCACAGACGTTCAATATCATGTTCGAAGGTTTTATCACTTATGGCGGTATGTCAGGACGCGATATGAATGCACTTGCTCAGGGGCTTTACGAAGGAACCGAGTTTGATTATCTGGACACACGCATTAAACAGGTAGCCTATCTTGGTAAAAGACTAACCGATTTTGGCATTCCGGTTCAACTCCCTTATGGCGGTCATGCCATTTTTGTAGATGCCAAACGATTTCTTCCTAACCTTCCCATAGAACAGTTTGCGGCACAGACGCTTGCTATCGAGCTTTATCTAGAAGGGGGTGTTCGTGGTGTAGAAATAGGCGCCATCCTGGCTGACCGCGACCCTGTGACCCGCAAAAACCGCTATCCGGACCTGGAACTGCTGCGCCTGGCCATTCCAAGAAGGGTTTATACCAATAATCACATGGATTACATAGCTGTTGCATTGGCAAATGTTTGGGAACGACGTCATGATATCCGGACCGGTGTAAAAATCGTTTCTGAAGCCCCAATAATGCGACATTTCACGGTGGAACTTGAACGCGTGGAAGTGCCGGTAATGAGTGTGTAGAAGGGTTGGAAATGATGTCGTGATTGTTATTGTTGCTTCGTAAAAGACAACAATGACAACATTTTATACTTTTGCCACAAAATTTTCTATCTTAGATTTTTATGGATAAAAATAATAAAGAAGGGCGCTACTCGAGAATTTACGCGCAATTGCAGGATCTGCTCAAAGCAACTCAAAATATAGATGCACGGATGGCAACGGTTGTCGCTGTGCTTCACCATAAAATAGACTATTTTTTCTGGACCGGATTCTATTGTCTAGACCATGGAGAATTAACTGTTAAAACCTACCAGGGACCGGTAGCCTGCCAGGTACTGAAAAAAGATACCGGCGTTTGTTGGGCCGGGATGCATAGCAACAAAACCATTGTGGTTCAGAACGTGCATGATTTTCCCGGACATATTGCCTGCGATTCCCGGTCGAACTCCGAAATTGTAGTCCCAATCAGGATGAAATCAGGAGAGGTGTTTGGCGTACTTGATGTTGACAGCAAAGACCTCAGCGCTTTCGATGAAACAGATGCCCTCTGGCTTGAAAAAATCGTCGGGTTGATTTGACCTCATTCAATTTAAACAAAGTGCTACACTACTTCCTAACGCTTATCCTCTTATTGGCAATATCAACAGAAGTATTTGCCGTTGTCTTTCTGAATGGTTTTATCAGGGAGATGAAAACTGCCAGGCAGATATCTGCAGCTTTAATCATTTCCTTTATCAATGCTTTAATGGGTTTGCTGGGTTTTTTCACCGGCCTTGGCCTGAACCTGCTGCTCGAAAATCTCACCGAATGGTTATCCGTGGTTATCATCCTGATGCTTGGATTGAAAATTATGATCAAATCGTTTAAACCCAAGTTTCATGAAATGACATGGGAATTACAAAGATTTACCTTAATTGCAGTTTTTTCAGCGGCAACCGGAATCAATTCCTACCTGGCAGGTATTGCGATATCCTCGTTCAAAGTGACCGGACTATCAGTTTTCATTTTAATTTTGTCCGCTTATTTTCTGGCAGCGGCACTGGGAATGATGCTGGGGAAAATTAGTAAAAATTTCTTTGTTGCTTCCCGTTCCGGAATCGCTGCAGGTGTTATTTTAATTGGAATATCGGTAATTTATTCATTATTTTTGTTTGGCATTATTTAATCGAAAAAGTATGAAAAAGACAATTCTGTTGTTGAGTTTTATTGGGCTTGGATTCGGAATCTATGCTCAAATTCCGAATGGTTATTATGACTCAGCACTTGGACTCAACAGCAATGAACTTCAGGAGGCATTGCACCTGATAATTAAGGACCATAATGCCTCCACATACAGTGATCTTTGGGATCATTTCCAGCAGACCGATAAAAAAACCAACGGTAAAGTCTGGGACATTTACTCAGACGTTCCGGGTGGGACCCCCCCCTATCAATTCACTTTTATAACCGATCAATGCGGGAACTACTCACAGGAAGGGGATTGTTATAACCGCGAGCACTCATTCCCAAGCAGTTGGTTTGGTGGGAATGTTTATCCTATGTATTCTGATTTGAATCACATCTATCCAACGGATGGCTGGGTAAACAACAAGCGGAGCAATTATCCGTATGGCGAAGTCGGGAGCGCATCATGGACATCGATGAATGGCTCAAAACTTGGCAACAGCAATGTTGCCGGTTATTCCGGGGTTGTTTTTGAACCCATTGATACCTACAAAGGCGACCTGGCCAGAATGCACTTTTATATGGCGACAAGATATCTGGGAGAAGATGGTAACTGGCCTGGAAGTGAATCCGTTAATGGTTCTCAAATGAAAGATTGGACACTTACGATGCTTTACGAATGGCATCAAAATGACCCTGTAAGTCAGAAAGAGATCAGCAGGAACAATGCCATTTACCAGATCCAGAACAACCGAAACCCATTTATTGACCATCCTGAATTTGTTGACCTGATCTGGTTTTACACTACAATTGACAACGAAAAACAGCATCTTACCCCTGAATTTGCTATTTTCCCCAATCCGGCAGATGATTTTATCAATGTGAAAGCCAATGGTTTTGTTACAGATTTAATCTATAACATCACGATCACCGACCAAACAGGAAGGCTGATCATTCAGGAGAACGCAAACGGAGAAACCATTAAAACGCTTGATGTCTCCGGGCTGCCTCAAGGATTTTACTTATTGAATATCAGCGAAATTAATAACCAATCAGTCAGAAGCTACAAATTGGTAAAATGACCAAAGGAGTCATTGATAAATATCTAAACATTAAGACAAAAACAGTGGCAAAAATCAGGATTACAAAAGCATACAAGTTCGACATGGCACACGCGCTGCCAGGTCACGACGGGCTTTGCAAGAATATACACGGTCACTCTTACGAGCTGCTTGTGACGCTTATCGGCGAACCCATTTCTGAGCCGGAGTCACCAAAAAATGGGATGGTGATCGATTTCAAAGATCTGAAGCGAATTATCAAGGATTTGATCGTGGATGAACTGGATCATTCCCTGATTCTTCGGAAGGATACACCATCTAACCTTCTTAAGGAGATGCAGGCTCACTATAGCCGTATAATTCTGGTGGATTACCAACCTACAAGTGAAAATATGATCCTTGATTTTGCCCATCGGATTAGGAAAGAATTGCCGGAGGAGGTGAAACTTCATCATCTCAAGCTTTGGGAAACGGTAACCTCTTACACCGAATGGTATGCTGAAGATAATGAATAAGGGGTTTTAAAAAGAATGTCGGATTGAATCAACTAACCTTAGTCAATCCTGGGAAAATTGATTTTGTCTTTTATCACAAAAGCATTTGGATAATCGCGGATGATCTTTTGGAGATACCCTTCTGCATCAAGCCTGGTTCTGAAATCTCCCACCCTCACCCGGTAATAGGGTTCACTGAATGAGACGTAAGCAGTATCACCCGGGTAAAGCATCTGGTATCTTCTTGCCGCCTGGTTGGCTTTGCTCAATGACTGATTTCCTGCTTCAAAAAAGATGTGTATCCTATACCCGTCAATACCGTCAAGTTGTTGATTGTATTCGAGGTGTCGCTTTAAAATTGTATCTATCCTGCTGTCCTGATGAATAATCACTTTACCATTGCCGGACTGATCGTGCTCAGGATCATGCCTTTGGTAGAGGTAATCCTGTGCAGCAAGGGTTTGCATGCCAATGAGCAGGATTATACCAGGTATTTTCAGGGCAAGCTTCATCAGGAATTGAATCACGAAAGATTAAATGGTTTTGTTAGCATCCGAAATGTGAACACTTAACACCGGGATTGGCGAATGATTGACGATTTGCTGTGCATTAGGGCCTATGATTCCGCTACTGTGATTGTCGTCCTGTTCGGTCATTATCGAAATCAGGTCAGCATCTATGCCTATGGCGTAATCAATCACGGCTTTTGTTGCATTTTGGGTTTGAAAATGTTCACGGGTGTAGTTAACGTTTTCTTTTTCAAAGTATTTTATTGCCTTATCAGCAAAGTTCTCCACCCGTTTATGCATGGTTTTCAGATTTGTTGAGTAGATGGTTACCAGGTGTACTTCGGCTCCTGTATGTTTGGCTATGCAAGCAGTAGTATGGAGTTTTCCAAGCGTATTGGTTGAATTATCAATCGGCATAACGATTTTTTGAATAGTGTCTTTGAACAAAAATCCATTTCTGACCGTGATTACCGGGCAAAGTGCATGTGCTACAATCCGGTTGGCATTGCTCCCGATCCAATATTCTTCAAAACCGGACACACCGTGTGAACCGGTGATAATAAGGTCTGCTTTTTTTGCCTGGGCAAACCCAACAACCTCGCTGTATATTTTCCCTTTGCGCAATTTGTAATCAAGTTTGCCGCCGGTAAATTCGTGTTTAAACTGCTCAACCAATTCACTGAACCTGCGTACCACCTCACTTCGGTAATTCTCCACCGTTACTGAATAGATTGATTCGGGATCCGCGGTTTTATCAACCCAAACCATGATGATGTTGGATTTTGCCCTGTTGGCAATCTTTATTGCATACTCCAAAGCGTGTATGGAACCGCCCGAGAAGTCTACTGCTACGACAATATTTTTCATGATGCTGCTGTAATAGGTCCTAAACTCTGCTTATTTTTCAAGTGGCTAAATTATAGATTTTTCATGAATTAGTAATTGTAAAAAAACGACGGTCATTTGATTGTCGACAGCTTGTATTTTATATCCTGATAGGATATAATTGTTGGAAAACCAGCACTCCCTTTGGCCATCAGCATCCTACTCCGCAGCAGTCTCCGAAGGAGCCAATCAAACCTATGGCCATTTAAGTTTCCGAAATAATCATTCAGGCCGAAAGACCATTTGCAGGAGGATGGGGTAATCGCTTTTTCAACAATAGACGTTTTCCTGCAAGAACGAAATAAAAATTACTTCATCATTAGCCGACTCCCTTCCAGTCTTAACCAGCAAACATCAATCTTTCATTTCTTTTTCATCGACAATTTTCCCGTCTTCGTTCAGTTTTTTGCCTTTGAGATATTCCGGCAACTCCATTCCTGCCATTTTAAAAATGTCGTCTAAAGGAGGTATTGATTTTAACATCCCTGATAGAAAATTGGCGGTTGTGGGAGTAGCTCCTTCGGATGAATTGGAATCCCAAACGGTGATTTTATCAATTTTCAGGTTTTTGATGGCTTCCACCTGGGTTTTAACAATTTCGGGAAGTTTGTCAGCGATCATCAGCAAGACGGCATCGCGGGAATTTTGCTGGGCCGCTTCGACCAACCTTGAAAAACCTTCGGCCTGCTTGGTAAGCACTTCGTAGATCCCTTTTCCTTCAGCTTGTTTTTTCATAAACAAAGCATCAGCTTCACCTTTGGCAATGCGCCTTATTTGCTCTGCTTTCGCTTCGGCGTCGATTTCCACTTTCATTTTGTCGATTTCAGCCGGTACAACAATGTCGGCTGTTTTGGTGGATTTTTCTCTTGATGCCCTGACATCCTCAGCCTTTTTTTCAGCGTCATAAGCTTCTGCAAGTGCTTTTGCTAACTGTACTTTCTCGGCAGCAACCGCCAAACGCTCAGCTTCGGCTTCTTTTTCGCGTCGTAGGGCGTTGGAATTGGCAATGGCAATTTTGGCCAGGTTTTCACCTTCAACTGCTTTGGCATTGGCATCAGCCACTTTAATCCGTTCGTCCTGTTTTGCATTTGCCTCCCCAACCGAACCATCCCTGTTTTTTTCAGCGACTGTTTTCTTTGCATCATTAATGGCCTTGGCTGCGGCCTCTTTTCCCAATGCTTCGATGTACTCTGACTCATCACGAATATCAGTAACATTAACGTTGATCAGCTTCAAACCGATTTTTTGTAATTCAGCTTCAACATTTTGCGAAACATTGGCAAGAAACTTATCCCTGTCGGTGTTGATCTCTTCGATATCCATCGTTGCAACAACTAACCTCAGCTGGCCGAAAATGATGTCTTTTGCCAATTCCTGGATATGGCTCAAGGGTAATCCGAGCAGACGTTCGGCTGCATTGGTCATTATTCCTGGCTCTGTGGAAATACCAACCGTAAATCTCGATGGTACATCGATCCTGATGTTTTGGCGCGAAAGTGCCGCTGTAAGGTTAACTTCAAGCGAAATTGGTGTAAGATCGAGGAAAGCATAATTTTGAATTACCGGCCAGATGAAGGCAGCTCCGCCATGGATTGTTCGGGCAGAGCGTGTTGCCCCCGACAGTGTTTTTCCGGTTTTTCCGTAAATAACGAGGATTTTGTCTGACGGGCATCTTTTGTACCTTGAAAAGAGTGCCAGGATCGTCACAAAAATGATGACTACAAAAATGACAACCAGTAATAGTTCAGGCATGATGATTTGGATATAAAGTTAGAACGTATGTTAATTTTTCAATTTTTCCACCACCAGGATATTTCCGCTTTCAATGCCAGTTACGCGAACAACCGTTCCGGTGGGTAAATCCTGGTCAAGATGGGTAACAGCATTCATCTCACGGTTAGAATCCTGCACTGTGATCTGTATTTTCCCGATATTTCCCGAGTTGGCCCTGATAGGTAGATAAACGTTTCCTATTTGATTGATAGCATTTCGTATATCGAGGTTCCCACTGTCAGTCATACGGCTGATAAAATAAAACAACGTCGAGATGATCAGCATGATGAGCAAACCACAGGCAATGCCGAAAATTACTACCATTACGTCGGAGAAATTATTTTGAATCCCTACAATACCTGCCCAGCCGAATACAGCAAAAAAAGCCACAAAATTGCGGAACGTAAAAACCGAAAAGCCGGAATGATCCGCACCAGCGTGGCTGTGATCAATATCTGATGTGCCAACGTCGTCCGGCAAATCACCTCCAACATCAGACGAACCACCGTCAAGTCCAATAAAGGTTAGTACAATCTGTATGATCAGGATTACTGAGAAGGGGATGGCAATGTACCAGAATACCCTCTCAAATGTTGTTAATGCATCCCACCAGTCTTGCATAATGAAGTATTTTTCAGGTTAAAATAATGGTGTAAAGGTAAAAAAAAACGGGGAAACCATGTTTTATTCAAATTAATTTCTTTTTAGCTTTCAGAAAAAACTGAAGTTGGTTTTCAACATGAAAAGTTTTCTGGCAGATTCTAATAAATGTAATTCGGGTTTAGCAGGACATTGGTTATCCTGTATCTATGATTACCATGAGTGTTAGAAGTGATCATTCAGGCCCTGAAAATATTGGGCTAAACCAAATCAGGCCGGGATGAGTTGAAAAACCCGGGGCAACCACCAATCTTACTTTTCAAGGTAAGAGGATTTTTTTACTTTTGTCAAAATTTAGTATTTACATGAAGAATACAAATCTGGATGCTTCCGGTACCCATCTGTCAGCCGGTGAAAAAGAAATCGAAAAAGTATTGCGTCCGGCTCATTTTGATGGTTTTGCAGGTCAACTGCAGGTAGTCGAAAACCTGAAGGTCTTTGTTCAGGCAGCCAGACAGCGGGGTGAAGCCCTTGATCATGTATTGCTGCATGGACCTCCGGGGCTTGGTAAAACAACCCTTTCGCACATCATTGCCAACGAACTGAATGTGGGGATAAAAATCTCCTCCGGCCCGGTTCTCGACAAACCCGGCGACCTAGCCGGCCTGCTCACAAATCTTGAAAAAGACGACGTTCTTTTTATTGACGAAATCCATCGCCTGAGTCCTTTGGTGGAGGAATATTTATACTCTGCCATGGAAGATTACAAGATCGACATCATGATCGAAACCGGGCCTAACGCCCGCAGCGTACAGATTACATTAAATCCATTCACACTTATTGGCGCTACCACACGGTCGGGATTGCTCACAGCCCCGCTTAGGTCAAGGTTTGGCATTAATCTCAGGCTTGCCTACTACGATGCTGAGACTCTTACCGGAATTGTTAAACGGTCTGCAGGAATTCTAAGGGTTGAAATTACCGAAGATGCGGCCGCTGAAATCGCCCGTCGCAGTCGCGGAACACCGCGTATCGCCAATCTTTTACTGCGCCGGGTTCGCGATTTTGCTCAGATTAAAAGCGATGGAACCATCAAAATGCCTATCGCACAGGTAGCGCTTGCTGCGCTGAATGTGGATAAACACGGACTGGATGAAATGGACAACAAAATCCTCTCGGTGATCATCGACAAATTTGGAGGAGGACCTGTTGGATTAACTACTATTGCAACTGCCGTAGGAGAAGACCCGGGCACTATCGAAGAAGTATATGAGCCGTTCCTGATCATGGAAGGTTACCTGATGCGCACTCCCCGCGGACGTGAAGCCACTGAAATCGCTTACCGGCACCTCGGGAAAGTTAAAAATTCTGACCAGGGCAGGTTGTTTTAGTTATAGCTCTTTGAGAATAGCAATTCAATGGACTTGCCTGCTAGCAAAAAAAACCCCGCCGGGCGGCGGGGCCAAAAAAATGAAATGAAAAAATTACCTCTCTCTCTAACTTATTTTTTATCACTGTCTTTATCTACTGCTTTTTCTTTGCTGCAGCATGCGGCTTTTCCGGCGTCGGCTGAAGCTTTTGATTTATCGCAGCATGCGGCTTTTTCGCCAGTTGCTGATTTGCTTGCGCATGAGGTTTTATCACAACTTGCTGAAGAGGCGCATTTTGATGCTTTAGCATCTTTAGCTTTTTCCTCTTTTTTTGGCTCATCATCATTAATGCTTGCAAATGCAGTGGCATCGTCGGTAATGAAAGCTAATTCTGTTGTAGCGGCATTAACCTGTTGGATTTTGCTTACTGTTACAAACGCTGTCCCGAGGAAAAAAGCCAAACTCAATACTAAGACTATTCTCTTCATAAATTTAAAGTGTTTAAGATTTTCAATTAAATGTTGACGCTGCAAAGATAGACTCGTGGAACCCTGCAATTGTTAACAAGCTGTTAAATACTGTTAATGAAATGTTAAAAATGCAATTCTACCGGATATCTCCGTAATTTTGAACAATGAAAGGAAAGAAGCTTATTACTGTTATCATCCTCACATCCATTGCATTAATGGGTGTAATCGCTACTCAATCCTTCTGGGTAACAAATGCCATTAAATTAAGGTATGAGTTGCTCGATCAGAACATTGTTGTTGGTATGAAGCGGGTAATCAACCAAATCATGCTATTACAAAGCACAACAAACACCAAACATGATTGCCCAAAATTGTCAGAAACGGTCTCGGATCACAAGCATTTTATTCAAACCCTTGATCCTGCTTTGGTGGATTCGATGATAGCTATTGAGTTCCGAAACACAAATCCGGGTCAGTCATTGTTCTATGGTATATACGAAATTGAAACCAAAGAATTTGTGCTTTGCAATTGTAAAGACCTTGAATCTGATATTCTTGCATCGCCCTACCAATCTCCGATATCATGCATTTATCAGGACGATCAGTTTATGCTCTCGGTTTTGTTTCCTTCACAAAAACGGTTTATTCTTAACCAGATGCAGGGTAATATCATTTTATCGGCATTGTTTACCTTTGTCATCATCCTGGGCTTTTGGTTTGTAATTACTTCGTTGTTAAAGCAAAAGAAACTTTCGGAGATGAAAAATGATTTTGTCAACAACATGACGCACGAGTTAAAAACACCGATTGCTACTATTTCGGTGGCCAGCGAGATGCTGATGAACGATAACATTCGGAATACTCCGGAAAAAATCCTCCAATATGCCCGGATCATTCATGATGAGAACAACAGGCTCAGAGACCAGGTGGATCATGTGCTGCAAGTAGCCAAACTTGAGCGAAGCGATTTTCATCTTAAGCTGAAAGAGGTAGACGCACACGAGATAATAACCCAGGTGATCAGCAAATTTGAACTGACCATAACAAATCTTGGCGGAAGTATTCAGGCACGATTAAATGCAGCCAACATGATAATTTTGGCAGACAGGAACCATTTTACCAATGCGTTGCAGAATCTGGTTGACAACGCAATTAAATACTCAGCCGAAAAACCTCAGATCCTAATTTCAACACGAAGCAATAACCAGGGAGTTAGTATTGTTGTAGAAGATAAAGGCATCGGTATAGAGCCTCAGAACCTGGAAAAAATATTCTTGCAATTTCACCGTATTTCTACAGGGGATGTGCATGACGTAAAAGGATTTGGCATCGGTTTGTATTATGTGAAAAAGATTGTTGAAGCGCATGGAGGCTCCATTCATGTCACCAGTAATCCAGGTAAAGGCAGTGCGTTTACAATGTTTTTACCTTTTAAAGATGAGTTAACAAAAAATGAAAAAACAGATTGAAGATCAACATCCCATCTCCATCCTGATTGCGGAAGATGATATGAATCTGGGATTTGTATTAAAAGATTTCCTTTCGCTACAAGGATTCGACGCGGTGTTGTGCCGTGATGGAATCGAAGCCATTGAAACTTTTAGAAAAAAGTTTTTCAATCTTTGTGTGCTCGATGTAATGATGCCAAAATTGGATGGGTTTGCCGTTGCAAAGGAAATAAGGGACATCAACCCTGATGTTCCCATTATATTCTTAACAGCCAAATCTTTACAGGAAGACCTGATCAAGGGATTCAAGATAGGTTGCGATGATTACATCACCAAGCCTTTCAGCACAGATGAGCTGAATCTCAGGATAAAAGCAGTGATGAAGCGCTGCAGTAACCTGGCCGCTCCGAGCCTATTGGGGTACCAGGTAGTGATGATTGGATCGGTAGAATTTGACATGGGCAACCTGACACTAAAAGTAAAGGATGAAAAGAAGATATTAACCCGAAAAGAAGGGGAATTGCTCAAACTCCTTTATGACAATAAAAATAAAATAGTGAAAAGAGAAATTGCCACTGGTGAAATTTGGAAAAATAGCACCTATTTTTCGGGGCGCAGCATGGATGTATTTATTACCAGGCTTCGAAAGTACCTCTCATCCGATCCCGCAATATCAATAATTAATGTACACGGAAGCGGTTTCAAACTCATCATCGAAGAGGAGGATTAAAAACCAAAATAAACACCATGGCTTATGACCATCTTTAACCGGCTGGCCAAAGTTATTCAACCATCCCGAAATAATTTTCTAAGGAAAATCGGAACAAAACATCAATCAGGAATTCTTACCAGGTGGCTGTTGTTATTGTTTTTTTCTGAATTACCGGCTTCTCCCCTTTTTTCTGCCGGTCAGGATTCCACCACTTACCCATTTTCACTGGGGATCCGACCACAATACGGTTTTATCATTATCCATTCGAAAGATATTGTGCCGGTGAAAAACTCTTATCCTTTTGGCCTGAGTCTTGAAATGAGCTGGCATTTGAACTCAAAGAAAGCATTCGAACAGTGTCTTTGCTTTCCCAGAATCGGGATTTCCAGTACTTTATGGGATTACGACAACACTGACATACTCGGGAGAGGTATCAACTCGATCTTTTTCATTGAGCCGTTTTATGGCATAAATAATAAGGTAAGCTTTTCGTTCAGGGCCGGCGCCGGCCTTGCTTACGCCAACAAACCGTATGACGAAATCACCAATCCCCAAAACCTCTCTTACAGCACCCGCTTCAGTTTTGCACTGCTGGTTGCCGCAAACATGAATTTCCGGCTTTCAAAAAAGATGATGCTCAGTATTTCTGCCAACTACAACCATATTTCAAACGGCGGAATGAAGCAACCGAATAAAGGGATTAACTACCCCACTGCCGGTATCGGGGTTGATTATTATCTCAGGAAACCCTCATTCGAAAAATTTCCCCGGACCGATTGGCGCCAACAATCCCGAAAAAGAGACAGGTTTTTAATTTCAGCTTTTGGAACCACCCGTGATGTAGAAATTGACGGTGAAGAAAAAACATACCCGGCAGGCGGGTTCAACCTGAGGTTCAGTCGCCAGGTTTCGAGAGTCAATGCCGTTGGAGGTGGCCTTGAGGTGATGGCCGATTGGAGTATAAAAGCGAAAGTTGAGGAAACCGGACAAAGTACTGACTATTTCTTGGCCGGACTTTTATTGGGAAATGACTTTCTCCTGGGTCAATTTCTTTTCGGACAGCAGTTTGGTGTTTATGTTTATCATCCACACGTCAACAACGCAGACTTTTTTCAACGCTATTTCCTCGACTATTTTTTCACGAAAAACATTTCAGGCGGAATTGGACTGAAAGCGCACGGACATGTGGCCGATTTTCTTGATTTCAGGATTGGATTTGTTTTTTGAGAAAGAGCCTGATGCACAAAATATTTATCCTCTTCCTGTTTCTTTATGCCATTGTTTCAGATTTAAAATTAATTTTGAAGCAAAAAATCAAAAGCGTATGTTTATCATCGGTATAGCAGGGGGCTCAGGATCGGGAAAAACCACTGTAGTTAAGAACATCATGCATGGACTTCCAAAAAACTCAGTGGCTGTCATTTCACAGGATTCCTATTACAAAGACAATGGGCATTTGTCGGATGAAGATAAAAAGCGGATCAACTTTGACCACCCGGCATCAATTGAGTTTGAACTGCTCAACAAACATATCGATAAACTGATCCAGGGGGAATCCATTCAGCGCCCCATCTATTCCTATGTTACCTGCGCCCGCTCAACCGAAACCGTGACCATACATCCTACCAAGGTGATCATTGTTGAAGGCATTCTGATTCTGACCAACGCGCGCCTGCGGAACAAATTCAACGTGAAGATTTTTGTAGATGCCGACACGGACGACCGCCTGATGCGCATCATCCGGCGCGACCTGATCGAGCGCGGCCGTTCAATCCAGGATGTACTGCAGCATTACGAGGCTTTTGTTAAACCCATGCACCTTCAGTTTATTGAGCCTACCAAGCGTTACGCCGACATCATTGTGCCTCAGGGTGGCGCCAACAGCGTGGCAATTGATATCCTCACTTCGAGGATCAAAATGAAACTTGGAGAATAAATGTAATGAATAAAACCGGCTATGATCATTAAAGGCTTTCACGATTTTGAAACCAGCGAGTTATATGCCATCTTCCGCCATATTTACATCACTTCCGAATTTATGAGTGATGATTTTGACCGTAAATTCCACACTGTCCATCAATTCCACAACCATTACCACGAAATACTCCGGCAACCCGGCGCTTTCCTGCTGGTCGCCATGATGGATGAAAAACCTGCCGGATACCTTGTACTTGAGCCCAATCCGGCAACTAAATTAGCCCATACTGCTTGGCTCAATATGGGCATTGTTGATCATTTTCGCCGGCAGGGTATCGGTATCCGGCTGGTCGAAGGGGCCATCAAACGGATGGCAGATGAAAAAAAGATCGAGATCATCTACCTCATGGTGCGGAAGGACAATACCGCAGCCCTGCAACTTTACAAAAAAACAGGCTTCGACATCGTTGCACAGCTTGAAAAAGACACCAAAATTGGATATGATTATTACGACGGGATAATGATGCGGAGGTTTGTGTGATTGTTATAACCGTACCCCCTATTCTGAATGAACTACACTATTATTCATAGCCATGCATCTCAAACCTATTGGCACTAGGCAATTAACAAATACCACACCTGGAACATTTTACGATTTTCCAGTAATAATTAACAAAAAACCGGGAGATATACCATCTCTAACACTGGCAGGGTTGGAAGACACAGACAGGGTTTGATTTAAATAAACCTATCAAAATGTGCAAAGCACATAAAAGGGTATGTTGTGGTATCAGAGTTCTGATTTGACTTGACTTTTAGTGATTTCAAAAGCCTGTTAATCAAAACGATTTAAGATTATTTAAATAAAAATAATCAGTGTACTTTTTCATTACAATGTATTATTGCACTTTTTTACTGATTAACCATAAACTGTTTTTTTAATATCAATTACTTATGAAAATACATGTACTTTTATTGTTAATGCTCGTTTTAAGTTATTCGCTTGAAGCTCAAACTTCCTGGACAGGTTCCAAAGACACCAACTGGCATGATTCTGATAATTGGACATCAGGTGTACCGACAGCCACTGTAAGTGCGGTAATTGTTGATCAGACCAATGATCCGGTAATAAGTGCACCTGCAGTAGCAAAGGATATTACTGTGCAGAGTTTTGCCCATTTAACTGTAGCTTCCACTGGATCTCTTACCATAAATTCATCGGAGAGCCTATCAACCCATTTCCTCAACAATGGTACAGTTGAGAATAATGGTGCTATCGTTATTGATGCAACTGGAAGTAATTCAAGTTATGGACTTCACAACGTCGGAACTTTTTACAACAGTCTGGCAGGAACTATTCATATTGATAATTCATCATGGAGTGCAATTTACAATCATTCTACAGGAATCTTTCACAATGCAGCAAGCATAACATTTGGAGCCAATGCAAGTGTGGGCAGTAATGGGTTATATAACAATGGCACCTTTAACAACAACCCGGGAGGCACATTAAACATTGATAATTCAACCACAAACGGAATTTACAACGAGACGTATTCGAGTCCGGGTACGATTAACAATTATGCGGTAATTATTATCGGCGCAAGTGCAGGCGTGGGAAGTAACGGTATTCTTAATATATTCGGTGCAACCTTCAATAATGTTGGTTGTGAGGCACGGATCAACATCATCTCGAACAGCAAGATCAACAATACTTTTTATACCTTTACAAATTCCGGTACCATCATCGAAAACTCTACAGATAACAGCAGCATCAGCAGCAATACCGGGTTGATACAAAATCTTAACGGAGGCACATTCACCGTTGGCAGCGGTAATGCCGCTGTTACCACCGCCGGGCACATCTGGAAAGGATGCACCGACGCTGACTGGGGAACAACAACCAACTGGCACACCGGCACACTTCCTGCAGATGTAAATGATGTCATTGTTCCCGACGTGAGCATTGACCCTGTAATTGCTTCAGGAGCTGTAATTACGGTCAGTAATCTGACAGTTGAATCCAATGCGGGCCTGACCATATCGCCAAATGCCAGACTCACCGTTACCAATACACTGATGAACAAGGCCGGAACCAGCGGATTGGTCATCGGGAGCGATGCAACCGGCGCCGGATCATTGATTCATCATTCTTCAGGTGTTCAGGCAACAGCCAAACGACATATTCCAGGCTGGAGCGACGCTTACCACGGGTGGCATTTTCTCAGTAGTCCGGTTGCAGATCAACTCATCGATGCTTTCCATTTAGCCGGGTCGGGCAACGATTTCTATAAATGGAATGAAACTGCCGGTGAATGGATCAACAGAACCGCATCAGGAGGCGGATTGAACGGCAGCTTTGAAACCAATTTTGCTTTAGGTACGGCTGCCTATCTTGTAGCCAATATGGCCACAAGTACACCTTCATTTGAAGGGAACCTTAATGTAGCTGATGTTAGCATTTCAGGGCTTAGTTCCACTGTAACCAGTAATTATAAAGGTTGGCATCTGCTGGGAAATCCTTTCAGTTCGGCAATCAAATTTAACCAGGGGAGCTGGAATAAGACCAACATTGGGACATATGCTCAGGTGTGGGATGAAACCAATGCCAGCTACAAGGTTTTGGCAGGCAGCCAGATCATCCCCGCACACAATGGTTTCATGGTTTATACAAGTGGGAGCGGTTCACTCACCATTCCAGCCGATGCCCGTCTGCACAGCGACTCCTCCTGGTACAAGAATTCAGAGAGTGATCATGAAATCTTACTAATCGCACGTGACATTGAAGGAAACACCGCCCAGGAAACCACCATCAGTTTTGATCCAAATGCTACTGAAGGCTTCGACATGCTGCATGACAGCTATTTCATCGCTGGCTTTGCCCCACTGTTTTACAGCACAAGTCAAAACCAACTTTTTGCCCGGAACACTCTGACACAGTTTACAGATGAACTCACTCTCCAGATGGGATTCGTGAAAAACCAAAACAACAGTTTTGTCATCGAACTCGCAGAAAGTATTGCTGACCAAACGCTCTACCTGGTGGATTTGAAAACGAACAATGAACACAGGATTTCAGATTCACCATACTACTTCACCTCCTTGCCGGGCGATGATCCCAACCGCTTCCTCCTGAAGTTTGCCCCCGTTGGACTTGATGAGGTTTCAGCATCACCGGCATTCCAGGCCTGGATTTACAATAATTCCCTTTTTGTCAACTTTGATTCCGGCGTTACGCAGGTTGAGGTTTTTGATCTGATGGGGCGGAAACAATTACAAACACAAATCACAGGCACGGGACATCAAACTTTACCGCTCACCAGTTTCAAGGGGCTTTGCCTGATTCGTCTCAGTAACAATGGGAACACTCAAACCATCAAAGCAAACATTAATCTTTAATATCCAGGTATAAATGAAAAAGACACACATGTTTTTCAAAGCCATATATTTAGCAATATTTTTCTTTTTAGCCACTTCGCTTCCGGCACAAAACCCGCCTCCTCCTCCCCCCGGTGGAGGTCACGGACTACAGGGCAATCAGCCTCCCGGTGGTGGCGCACCAATCGGTAGTGGAATTTTTCTGCTTTTAGGCCTCGGACTTGCCTATGGAACCAAAAAAGCTTATCAATCAAACCAAAACGGTGATTTAGGCTAAATCCGGACAATTTGGTGGTTAACCAGAATTGATCAGTATCTGGGATTGAAAAGATAGATTCGGCTCAAACACCAGCCTGAGCCGAAAATGTATGTTTTTTATACCTCTTTCTTTACTCGCCAACCGGTCGTGAAAAATGACCAATCCAGGCCACGTTTCCATCGTCCTGCACGACAACCAGAGATGGCAAATGGCTGAATCGTTGAAAATCTGTTTTAGGGAGTTTTCTGGTGAAGACTTAATACTGAATTCCATTTTATGAAAGGGAGGAGCCAGTGATTGGGGGCAAAAAAGTAAAAACCCAAGATGTTAATAATTCATAAGTGACACCCAATTCATTGCTTTCCTTTCTCACTTTGATTTAATTTTACAACGATAATCATTTTCTCAAATAAACCGGAGGAGCTATGTTAAAAAAAGTCGAAGTAGTAGCAAATATTATTCTCGCATTTATTGGCTTGGTTGCAGGTATAGTTTTTTTCATTTATGAAATGAAGGAGTTGAGTGTAGTGTTTTTTGCCATTGCCATAGGAAGCATTCTTTATCAATTTTTAGGCGGCATTGGAGAGCAAAACACGGTAACATTCGGGTTCATAAAATTTGGCGGAGCGGCAGCCATATTGCTTGGATTTATGTATTTTCTAAAAGAAGTTGTCCTCGATCCCGTACCAAAAGATCTTTCCCTGAGCATAAACCCTGAGCAGGGATGGGTGCCGATAGATACTGAAACCGGAAAGATTAAAAAAATAACCATCTCCAACGGCAGCACCAAAGCTGTATTTCCCGACTCTGTTAATGAAATGCTTGCACAGGAACGGAAAAATCATGAATACCAATTATCCAGAATATCGCCATCAAAATTCTCTCTCGAGCTAAAAAGCAAACCAACCGATACCGTAGGATTTATTGACCTTAATAACTTTACAGAGACCGGGCTTTTCAATAAAGTTAAGATTGCCGAAGATTCAAGAGCTATTCAAATATTTACACTTTATCCTGATGACCCGACAAAAAACTCTTCCAAAAAAATTGAAACGATTGCTCTTCCCTTTGAAATCAAAGTTTTCGGTACATCAAGGTTCAGCATCGAGCCATTTATTGAAAACCAGGAAGTTGTAATAAAAACCAGCTGGATTATACCTTACGGAACCAACAATGTATACGCAGTCTTTTTGGAACAGGCCAACTCGACGGATTCTATAAAATTTTCAAAATGGCTGGTCGAAAAGCTAGCCTTGAAACTCGAAAAATAATCCATGCAATTTATTGGAAGTAAGAATTTACTTACATGAAAATTTCAGGCAAATTGCCATTGTTAACCCGAAAGTGTTTCTCAGCACAATAGACGGATAACCAACTGAAATTCATTTGTGTACTTTCAACCACCCCCTACTTTGGCGCCATCCTGATCATAAAGATACTGAGGAAGCCGTAGATGATGTTGGGAATCCAGACGGCAAGCATGGGGGGGACGCCGCCAACAGCTGCAAATACCTGGCTCACCTGCATGAACATAATGTAGGAGAAGGTGAGGGCGATGCCGACTCCGAGATGCATCCCGATGCCGCCGCGAATCTTGCGGCTGGAGAGGGAAACACCAATGAGGGTGAGGATCAGCGTGGAGAACGGAAACGCATAGCGGCGGTATTGCTCCACCTTGTATTCGCCGATTTTCGGAGAGCCGCGAAGGCGCTCTTTTTCGATGAAAGCACCCAATTCAAAATAGTCCATGGTTTTGATGTCGTCGCTGATGATGGTGAACTCCGATGGCAACAGGTTGATCAGGGTATCCATCTCCAGCCCTTTAACCAATAACTCGGTTGAATCGTTGAGATAACGGGCGTAATAATTGCTGATTTTCCATTTGCCGGTAGATGGCACCCACTCGAACCGATCAGAATTGAGCTTGTAAACCATGCTGCCATCCGTGTCGAACTGCTCCATCGAAAATTTCTGCCCTACATTGGTAAACGTGTTGTAGCTTTCCACATAAATAAAAACCCCCGGATTGATCTGCATGTGAATATTCATGGCTTCATTCCTGATCGGGTTTTTGATATAGGTTTTCTCGAATTCCCACATGGTTTTGTTGGTGTTGGGAATCAGAAAATTGGCCATGTAAAGCGACAAAATTCCGATGAAAGTTGCAGAAATGAAGTAGGGCCATAGAAATCTTTTAAAGCTAATCCCGCTGCTCAGAATGGCCACGATCTCCGTATTCTGTGCCATTTTAGAGGTAAAGAAAATGACCGCAATAAAGGTGAACAGGTAGCTGAACATGTTCACAAAAAAAGGGATGAAGTTCAGGTAATAATCAAAGACAATAGCCCGGAGTGGCGCCTCTTTTTCGAGAAAGTCGTCAATTTTTTCGGACAGGTCAAAAATGATGATCACCACCGACAGCAGGGCAATGGAGTAGAAAAAGGTACCCAGGAATTTCTTGATGATATAGATGTCGATGATTTTCATTGTGCTGTCCGATGGATAGTTAACTCAAAGGCGGTGTTAAAATTATAGACGGTTGCTCAATTTGGGGATCATCATAGTTTTCCACTCTAAAAAGCTGCCTTCAAGGATTTTCTCCCTTGCTGTTTTGACGAGCCAGAGGTAGAAAGCCACGTTGTGCAGGCTGGCGATCATTGGCGCCAGGTATTCGTTGGAAGCAAAAAGATGCCTCAGAAAGGCTTTAGAGTAGGCACTGTCAACGAATGATGTGCCGTTGGGGTCAATGGGGGAGAAATCGCTTTTCCATTTCTCATTTTTCATGTTCATAATGCCTTCAGAAGTGAACAGCATGGCATTGCGGCCATTGCGGGTGGGCATCACGCAGTCGAACATATCAATACCTAATGCAATGCTCTCCAGAATATTAACCGGAGTTCCAACACCCATCAGGTATCGGGGGCGATCAACGGGCAGGATTTTACATACCAGGTCTGTCATTTCGTACATCATTTCGGCCGGCTCGCCCACTGAGAGTCCGCCAATGGCATTTCCTTCAGCATTTTTTGAGGCAACAAATTCAGCAGAACGTTTCCTGAGATCGGCAAAGGTACTGCCCTGAACTATCGGGAAGAGCGACTGTTGGTAGCCATATTTTGGTGTGGTTTTCTCAAAATGGTCAATGCAGCGATCTAACCAGCGGTGGGTCATTTCCATGGATTTCCGGGCATAATCATACTCGCACGGCCAGGGCGTGCATTCGTCGAAAGCCATCATGATGTCAGCGCCGATGGTTCGCTGCACGTCCATGACGCTTTCAGGAGTAAACATGTGTTTTGAGCCGTCAATATGCGAGCGGAAATGTGCTCCTTCTTCGGTGATTTTTCGTTGTGCTGATAAAGAAAAAACCTGGTAACCGCCGCTGTCCGTCAATATTGGCTTGCTCCAGCCATTGAACCTGTGCAGTCCGCCGGCCTTTTCGATCACCTCCACACCCGGCCTGAGGTAAAGATGATAGGTATTCCCCAGAATGATCTCAGCGCCGGCATCATCACTCACATCCCTGAAATGAATGGCCTTCACCGTTCCTGCGGTGCCCACAGGCATAAAAATCGGTGTGTGAATGGTTCCATGGTCGGTCTGTATGATTCCTGCGCGGGCAGAACTTTGGTTGTCAGTCGCTTGAAGCTTAAATTCCATCAGTGTAAAAGTAAATAAAAACAGGTGGCAAAGATAGGGTTTTTGATCAGGGGTGGCTCGAAATAAGGATTTGGGTTACTCCTTGTTTTTTGTATCAATAACGATAGTAACCGGCCCGTCGTTTACCAGAGAAACCAGCATGTAAGCGCCAAACTCGCCGGTTTGAGAGGGTCTCCCCAAATCCCTCTCAAGTTGGATTTTGAATCTTTCGTAAAGCGGGATAGCGATTTCGGGGCGGGCTGCCTTGATGTAGGAAGGACGGTTTCCCTTTTTGGTGCTGGCGTGCAGTGTAAACTGGCTGATGAGCAATATTTCGCCATTGACCTCGCAAACCGAACGGTTCATCACCCCGTCGTCATCGTTAAAAATCCTGAGTCGCGAAATTTTCCCGCTCAGCCATTCGATGTCCGCATCATCATCGGCCTCCTCAATTCCCAAAAGAACCAAAAGACCCTGGCCGATTTTACCGGTAATTTTGTCTTCAATTTTAACTGATGCCTGTGTAACCCGCTGAATGACTGCCCTCATAGTTCGAATTTTAAGATAATTTACAGCGGCAAACTTAACAAATATTACCTTTGCCAAAAACAGAAATGATGACACGATTAAGCGTAAACATCAATAAAATAGCCACTTTGCGCAATGCCCGCGGTGGCAATATGCCGGATGTAATCAAAGCGGCCATGGATTGCGAGCGTTTTGGCGCCCAGGGAATCACCGTTCACCCACGCCCCGACGAGCGGCACATCCGCCGGCAGGATGTATTCGACCTGCGTCCGGTGGTGAAAACTGAATTTAATATCGAAGGCTATCCATCAAAAGAGTTTATCGACATGGTAATTCGTGCCAAACCCGAACAGGTTACGCTGGTTCCCGATCCACCGAATGTCCTGACTTCAAATGCCGGCTGGGACACCATCAAAAATGAAAGTTTCCTGATTGAGGTGATCGGGGAATTTCACCGGCACAAGATCAGAACCTCGATTTTTATCGAAACCGATGCACGGATGATCGAAAATGCAGCTAAAACTGGCACCGACAGGGTGGAACTTTACACGGAGAGCTATGCAACCAATTTTCCAAAAAACAGGGAAGAAGCCGTAAAACCTTTTGTTGAGGCCGCCAAAGTAGCTGCATCAGTGGGTTTGGGGTTAAATGCCGGCCATGATCTTAGTCTGGTAAACCTGAAGTATTTTGCCCGGAATATCCCCAATCTCCTCGAAGTTTCCATCGGCCATGCCCTCATCTGCGATGCGCTTTATTTAGGCCTGGAAAATACGATCCAGCTTTATCTTAATCAACTCAGGTAGTTGGTATCAAATGCTCGAATTGTCTTTTTAATCCTATGTGAATTCTATGTTTTCTATCTTTCTATGTGTTTCAAAATTCATAAAACTTCAATCCTTTCCAGTAGTAAAAGTCAGGTTAAAAAAACTTTCCAAACTGTACTTTGTTTAATAGACTGTCAAACGGATGTGATTTGTGTGAATCATGCAGTTGGCAAGGTAAAGGAGTTAATTCAAAAAAATGAGAATCAGATTAGTATCAGAGGTAAACAGGCCATTTGATTGGGTTTCGGGTCATTTCGACAAGGAGCTGTTTGTGTTTTTACTGCCTCCGCCGTTTGTTGCCCGTTTGATTCGGTATGACGGGTCTGACCCCGGAAACCTTGTTCATATCCGTTTTCTGCTTCCCTGGCGCTCCGACTGGATCAGTAAAATCATCAGTTCTAAGCGCAACACTGAAGCTTTTGAGTTTGTTGATATTGGCGAGAAGTTGCCTTTTGGTTTGAAAACCTGGAAGCATCAACACATAGTGAAGAAGCTGAATGAAAAGCAGTCGCAAATCATTGATGATATGAGTTTTTCGACCTGTTGCAAGATTTTTGATCTGCTCATTTATCCGGTACTTTACCTGGCCTTTTCCCCCCGTAAACAGCTATATAAAAGGTATTTTGAAAAAACTGAAGCACCATGAAAACAGCAAAAATATTAGCAATAACCGGGACGCTGGTCATGTGTTGCACACTGGTCTGGGGCTTTATTTACGGCGATTTCTGGTCCGAAGGCAGTGTGCTCACTTCCCTGGTCTGGGGGCGCGTCAGCCTGATTGACGTTTATGTCGGTTTCTCGATTGTTGGCGCCTGGGCTGCTTTCCGGGAGGTAAATTTTTGGAGATCAATAGCGTGGATTCTTGGATTTTTTATCCTGGGAAATTTTCTGGCCTGCCTTTACATCTGGATTCAGTTGGAACGGTCGGGCGGGAGCTGGACAAAATTTTGGTTTGGAAACAGAACAATTACGAATTAAAAATCAATTATAAATGGATATTTCAAGTTGGCGGGAAGTGGCCTACAACAATAAATTTGACAGCACGGTAAAATTCATTCACAACATGAAAAACAACGATCCCACTTTTACAATCAAAGAACTCGAAGGAATGCTACAGAGTGAGTACGATCGTGAAGGACTGGCCTGGGACGGGCGGGGCGAAGTCGTGGAAATTGCCATTCAGGCAACCATCGCCGCAATGCAACAGGAAATACTGAACTGGAGGAAAGAAATCTCAGCTAAGTTAGAATTGCCATGATGCTTCTATTAAAATCATCTGAAAAAAGCTGGAAGTCCCACAACCAATGCCCA